>DASYMB010000020.1:0-5627 GCA_036009285.1 Pyrinomonadaceae bacterium
CAAGATGCCTGCGCTCCCGGGTTAAGGCGCTCCAGCGGAAGCGACTGTGCCGCTTTAGCGACTTGCTCTTTAATCCCAGTTTATTGATACTTTCGACCCCTATGCTAAAAGACAAATTCGGAGTCATCTTCGGCGTGGCAAATAAACGCTCAATCGCTTGGGCCACGGCGCAGGCGCTACACGAGGCGGGCGCGCGTCTCGCGTTCACTTACCAGGGCGATCGGCTCAGGGAGAATGTAGAAGAGCTGACTAACGAAGCGATGCCCGGCTCACTGCTTCTTCCGTGTGACGTAACCAAGCAGGAAGAGGTTGACGCAACCTTCAAGCGAATCGGCGAAGAATTTAGTCGTCTCGACTTTCTAATTCACAGCATCGCGTATGCGCCGCGCGAAGCGCTGGGTGGCGAGTATCTAGAGACGAGTCGCGAAGCATTTCTTACGGCGTTGGAAATCAGCGCTTACTCTCTCGTTCAACTTTCCCGCACGGCAACGCCCTTGATGACCGAGGGCGGCAGCATTGTTTGCATGACTTACTACGGCGCGGAAAAGGTGGTCGCCGGCTATAACGTGATGGGCGTAGCGAAGGCCGCGCTGGAGGCAAGCACGCGTTACCTGGCGAGTGACCTCGGCCCGCGCAACATTCGGGTCAACGCCATCAGCGCCGGTCCTATTCAAACACTTTCCGCGCGCGGCGTAGCAGATTTCAGTTCAATGCTGAAGCACGCCGCCGAGAAAGCGCCGCTGCGCCGCAACGTCGAACCTCGCGAAGTCGGGAACACCGCCGCCTTCCTTTGCAGTTCAATGGCCTCCGCAATCACCGGCGAAGTGATCTATGTCGATTGCGGCTACCACATTATGGGGATTTGAACTGGTTTCGAGTTTCGAGTTTCAAGTTTCGAGTTCAAGGCTAAGCCCCAGCTCAGAAACTTGCACTCGAAACTCGAAACTCGAAACTTAGTTTATGGTCGATAACGAAAAGCCTGAAGAACATTTGCCCGGAACCACCCAGGACGAACAACTCCTCGAGAGTCCCGGGCCGGCTGAGTTTACTCATACCGACACCTGGCGCGTCTTTCGAATTATGGGTGAGTTTGTCGAAGGCTTTGACGAGCTCGCCACGCTCACGCGCGCGGTTTCGATTTTTGGTTCTGCCCGCACGCGCGCGGACGATCCCTACTACAAGGCCGCGCAGGAAACTGCGGCCCAACTTGCCGGCAACGGCTACGCAGTCATCACCGGTGGTGGACCAGGAATTATGGAAGCCGCGAACCGGGGCGCATTTGAAGCCGGCGGACTCTCAATCGGCTGCAACATCGAGCTGCCCTTCGAACAGAACTCAAATCCCTACCTGACTAAAGGCTTGAAGTTCAAATACTTTTTTGTCCGCAAGATGATGTTCGTAAAATACAGCCTGGGCTTCATTATTTTTCCCGGGGGTTTCGGCACCCTCGACGAACTGTTCGAAGCTCTCACACTTATCCAGACCAAGAAGATTCGAAACTTTCCGGTGGTGCTTTTTGGATCGACTTACTGGCAAGGATTACTTGGTTGGATTCGCGACTTCGCTTTGAAGGAAGGCAAGGTCAGCGAACAGGATATGAAACTGCTGCACGTAACTGATTCGCCCGCCGAAGTTGTGCAAATTATCGTCAACAGCCAAAGCTCTCTGCGCATGGAGAACAGTCTCATCTCCGAGATCTCAGACCCGTATCCGGAGCGTCAAAGGCGTTAGCTGCCCGCCTGCATATCTTCCGTGACCCCCGCGCTTAGCCAGGCGAGGTAAGAAGGCGAGCCGGCGGTCAAAGGTACGGCCACGATCTCGGGTGTTTCGTAACTGTGAAGCGCGCACACTCTGCTTTCGAGGGCCGCGAACCGTGAGGAGATCGTCTTGGCGATCAGCAGAACTTCCTGTTGCCGTTCGATTTTGCCCTGCCAGCGGTAGACTGATTCCATCTCCGGCAGTATTTGAACGCAGGCCGCAAGGCGCTCACCTACCAACATCTCAGCCAACCGCCCAGCCTCTTCTCTGTTTGCGGCTGTCATGAAAACTGCGATTGCGTCGGTTGTGTCGGTTGCCATGGTCTCGAACCGGAAAGTCAAATGTCCAACTTCCAACGTCCAACGTCAGACGTCAAAAAACCGACACGCTTGAGCCTTGGAATGAATTGAAAAAGCCCGACGCAACACACCGGACGTTGGACGTTGGACATTGGACCGGCGTTTTACTCCGCTTCTTCTTCAGGCACGCCACCAGTCAATGGAGTGGTGTCCGCACCAAAGAAGGACGAGTAGAGTTCATTAGCGCGATCGAAATCTCGTTCATCCACGAGTATTACCGCTCCCTCTCTGGTCGCCGACAATAAGGGCGAGAATGCATCCGCTCCGCCCGACTTGACGATGGAGCGAATCCCGTTTTGCGTCAAAATGTCGTTAACCATTTCGGCTTCAGCGGGCGATCCAAGATGATGAAGCGGGACGAAGCTGGCCTCGCTCGTATCGTGAGTTGCCGTCTCCGACGTCAAGCGTTTGACTAACTCTGAACCATCATCAGGGCATCTGCTGATGCCGTCTTCGTATTCGGATTCGCAAACAGGACAGAACATTAGGAACTCCAGTGAAAAGTGAACAATGAAAAGTCTACAGTCAACGGCGAAAACGATTCGTTATCTTAACTTTTCACCTTTCACTTGTCACTTTTCACTGCTTTAGAAAACGGTATTTCTTCAAAGTGGGTCATCTGCTTGAAGGCGCGAAAGCGTTCGTTGATCTCGTCATGAGTAAGCTTTTGAACGCGCGCCGTGCCAAATTCTTCCACGTTGAATGAGGCCATTACCGAGCCGAAAATCATCGCCCGCCGCATCGCGGCCTCATCCAGCTTCTCCTGGCTGGCAAGGTAACCCATAAAGCCGCCGGCAAACGTATCGCCGGCGCCGGTGGGATCGAAAACCGACTCAAGCGGATATGCGGGAATTGCGAAGTAGGTCTCCTTGGTAAACAGTGCGGCGCCATATTCGCCGCGTTTGACGATTAGAGCCTTAGGTCCCCACGAGAGGATCTTGCGCGCGGCTTTGATGAGATTAGGGATCTCCGTCAATTGTCGCGCTTCGGCATCGTTGATGATCACAACATCGACACCCTTGATTGTTTGCAGCAGCGACTCTCGCGTAGTTTCGATCCACAGGTTCATCGTGTCCAGCGCCACCAGTTCGGCGTTCGGAACTTGTTCGCGTACACCGCGTTGGAGATCAGGTTGGATGTTGCCCAGAAAAACGAGCCGCGCGCCCTTCGACGTCTCGGAGAGTTTCGGCTGGAAGTCGGCAAATACATTCAACTGTGTATCGAGCGTGTGCGCTACGTTAAGATCGTATTCGTAACGTCCAAACCATCTGAAGGTTTTCCCGTCGGGAATTCGCTCGAGGTCCGAAGTGTCGACACGATGGGCGTCGAATACCTGCTGCTCGGCGGCGCCGAAGTCGCCTCCTACCACACCGACAATTCGAACATTGGTGAAGTAACTGGCGGAGATTGAAAAGTGGGCCGCAGAACCGCCCAGCATTTTTTCACATTTACCAAAGGGCGTTTCGACCGCGTCAAAGGCCACGGAACCAACTACTAGCAGGGACATAAAAGTTTTGGGTTTTGGGTTTTGGGTTTTGGGTTTTGGGTTTTGAAATGGTGAACGAGAAATGGGAAGTGACATAAAGAAAATGTTGTGATTTTTCATTTGTCACTCTCTCATTTTTCATTGCAGAAAATTAAGCTACATTTACGGCGTGGTACTCTCCGGCTTGATCGGGCCGCCCAGCGATTGCAATTCGGTTTCCGCCTGCTTAAGAAAAACGCTGCTCGGGTATCCGGCCACGAGCCGGGAAAAATAAACGCGCGCATCTTCCCGCAGTTCATCGGGCGTTTTGTACTTGATGACTTGTTTTTCTTTTGCCTGCATGTCGGTGGGGATCATGTTCTTGGTCTTTTGTTGTCCACCGGTCTGGGCAAGTCGCAGGCTGCTCTCGCCGGCAAGGTAAAGGACCTCGTCCATTTTGGAAAAGTTGGGATTGCCGGCGTCGATCTCCTCACAACGCTTGAGCGTTGCCAGGTAGGCCTTCTTCAATTTGAAGTAATGGCGCGCAACCTCTAGGTTGTGCAATGAATCTTTCTCCAGTTCCGCGTCGCGAATAGTGGACGGATCAGGGCCGGTCTTCGCCTTTCCCTGAGCATACGAAGTCGAAGCGGAGACGAACAAGACGGCAACCAACAAAAGCTGGATCACAAAAACTTTTCTCATAAATAACCTTTCAAACTAAACCTACTGCCCTTCAACAATCTCAGTCAAAGCAGTTCAGAGTTCGAACCCTGGTTTGCGCTTGGGAAACTCAGCAAGCTGTCCCAAGCAGAAGCCCGCGCGTTAGCAAGGACTCTGATTTCTGCGAGGATTTCGATCTTGAGCCCTCCCTAACGGTCGGGCTTCTGCCTGGCCAGAACCCGCCGCACCATTTTTCGGGCAAAGTCGCTTGAACTCTGAGCTACTTGATTCATCGTTCAACCTTGGATGCCCATTGTTTCAGGACAGCGCATATTTCTTGACGATGGCGTCAAGTTTTTTTCGCGTCTCTTCGGGCCACAAATGTGGCGCAGTGAAGATCGCATTCTTTAGCGCCGAGCCACATTTGCAGGACTGCGCCTGCGCACCGATGCGCCTCACCGCCTCCTTCATAATCAACTGGGCGTTGCGCGCGTTCTTGTTTAGATAAGCTATGACCGATTCGGCGGTGACGGCATCGTGGCCGGGATGCCAACAATCGTAATCGGTAACCAGCGCGAGCGTGGCGTAACAGATTTCGGCCTCGCGTGCGAGCTTGGCTTCCTGCAGGTTTGTCATGCCGATGACGCTCATGCCCCAGGTCCGGTAGACTTCAGACTCAGCCTTCGTGGAAAACGCCGGCCCTTCCATACACAGATACGTTCCCCGCCGATGCACTTTTGCCTCGGTAACCTTGCACGACTCTTCGAGGACGTCGCCGAGCTCCTCACAAACAGGATGGGCAAACGCTACATGCGCGACAATTCCCTCACCAAAAAAAGTTGATTCGCGTGCTCGTGCTCGAGTGCGATCAAAAAACTGATCCGGAATAACCATGTCGAGCGGCGCATACTGTTCTTGCAATGAACCAACCGCTGAGGCTGACAGTATGCGCTCAACGCCGAACAACTTCATCGCATAGATGTTTGCCCGGTATGGAACCTCGGTGGGCGTGAAGCGGTGCCCGCGTCCGTGCCGTGGCAAGAATGCGACTCGATTGTTTTCGAGCGTGCCGACGATGAAAGCGTCTGACGGCGAACCGAAAGGAGTGTCGACGGCGATCTCCTCAACGTCTTCGAGCTCCGGCATCTGATAGAGTCCGCTGCCGCCGATGATTCCGATCTTTGCTGATTCCATTTTTTTGTAGGGGCAGGGCTCGTCCCTGCCCGCGTTCATCTCGGGCAGGGACAAGCCCCGCCCTACAGTTCATACCTTTCAGCATGCAGCTTTCCATTCTCCTGGATCAACTGGCATAGCGGCTCGTCCGGATCGTGATAGAACAGGCACGTCCAACCTTCGCGCGCCGCCTGCGGCAACAGCTTCTTCTT
>DASYMB010000021.1:0-3476 GCA_036009285.1 Pyrinomonadaceae bacterium
GAGGCGCATTTTACACGCACTGGAAACTCACGCACGCCCGAGAAAATCTTAAGATTGCCGAGACCGTTGGTGGTAATCTCCTCATCAAATTCACCAGTCACCATGCCATGAAACTCGCTGAAGAGTTTTTCCGCGTCCTGCTTACTCTTCCCCTTCACCGCCTGCGTCATCATGCTGGCAGCAGCCTTGGAAATAGCACAGCCGGAACCTTCGAAGCTTATCTCCTTAACGGCGTCATCTTCCAAATGCAAATAGACGGTCAACTGATCGCCGCAGAGTGGATTGAAGCCCTCGGCCGAATGGTTAGCGGTCTCCAGCTTGCGAAAATTTCGCGGCTTCTTGTTGTGATCGAGAATTACCTGTTGGTAGAGTTCACTTAATTCTGACATGGAGAAACCGGTAAATAGTAAATGGTGAATAGTAAATAGTAATTCGTGATTAATAGTGGAAACATAGAAAAAGCGTTTTCTATTTACTATTCACCATTTTATCTCTTTATTACCATTCACGAGAAAATTTCGACCACTTTTTCGATCGTCCGCGCCAGCACATCGACTTCTTCCTTCGTGTTGTAGAAAGCAAACGATGCGCGCGCAGTGGCCGGAATATTAAAACGTTGCATTACCGGCTGCGCGCAATGGTGTCCGGCGCGAACCGCAATGCCCTCCTGATCGAGAATGGTGCCGATGTCATGCGGATGGATCTCATCAATCACAAACGACAGCACACTCATTTTTTCGCGAGCAGTGCCAACTATTCGCACGCCTTCAATCGCTTTCAGCCGCTCGGTCGCATAGCGCAACAACTCATGCTCATGCGCCGCTGCCTGCTCGCGATCAATGGAGTTCAGGTAATCAATCGCGGCGCCCAGCCCGATTTGCGAAGCGATTGCCGGAGTTCCCGCCTCAAACTTATTCGGCAGATCGGCGTAAGTAGTTTTCTCAAACGTGACGCTTCTGATCATGTCGCCGCCGCCCTGGAAAGGATTCATTTTCTCCAGCAGCTCGGACTTGCCGTAAACGATGCCGCTGCCGGTCGGCGCAAACATCTTGTGCCCGGAGAACGCATAGAAGTCGCAGTCAAGATCCTGAACATCCACGAGCATGTGGGGAGCGCTTTGAGCGCCGTCGATGAGTACCGGCACACCATACTTATGCGCCTGATCGATCATCTGCTTGACCGGGTTGATAGTTCCCAGCGCGTTTGAGACGTGAGTGAAAGCGACAAATTTCGTTTTCTCGCAAAGTAAGGCGTTGTATTCGTCCTGCAGTAACTCGCCCGCGTCGTTCATCGGAATCACTCGCAGACTAGCGCCCTTCTCTTCGCAAAGCATCTGCCAGGGAACGATGTTCGCATGATGCTCCATCGCCGAAATGATGATCTCATCACCGGCGCCGATGAACTTACGCCCATAGCCGTGCATCACCAGATTGATTCCTTCGGTAGCCCCGCGAACAAAGATACATTCCTTCGATTCGCGCGCGTTGATGAAGCGCTTCACCTTCTCGCGCGCGCCTTCGTAAGCGGTCGTCGCCTTCTGGCTAAGATAGTGAACGCCGCGATGAATGTTGGAATGTTCGTCTTCGAGATAGATGCTGCCGCGATCGATTACAACCTGAGGGACCTGCGACGAGGCGGCGTTGTCGAGATAGACGAGCGGTTTGCCGTTAACAATCTGACGAAGTACGGGGAAGTCTTCGCGGATGCGGTTCACGTCGAAGCTAGCCGCGGTCGCATCAACTGCGCCGGCATCGTCAACCAAAAGCCTTTCAGTGCTACTCATGAATATTTACGCTTCGAGGCGTGTGTTGAGACGATTCAGGACCGCCTCGTCAAGCTGCGCTCGGATCGAGTCAATCTTGATCTTGCCTATCACTTCTTCCGCGAACCCGTAAGTCAACAGATTCCGCGCCAGGTCCGGATGTATGCCGCGCGCCTTCAGATAGAACAGTTCGTCTTCATCAATCTGTCCGACCGCGGCGCCATGGGCACACTTCACATCGTCAGCCAGGATTTCCAGTTGCGGCTTGGTATCCACGCGAGCTTCATTGGACAGCAACAGGTTCTTGTTCGTCTGCATGGCATCGGTTTTTTGCGCATCGTGGCGGACAAATATTTTGCCGTTGAAGACCGCGCGCGACTTGCCGTCGAGTATACCTTTGTAAAGTTGGTGACTGGTGCAATGCGGCTGGCGGTGGTCTATCACCGAGTGAGTGTCTGTGTGTTGGCCCGTCGTGACCAGATACAAGCCGTCCACCCAACACTCGGCGCCTTCGTTGTCCATGGTTACATGAATATCGTGCCGGGAAAGCTGAGCGCCAAACGTGATGGCGGTCGAGTCGTAACTTGAATTTGCTCCCAGGTCTGCGACTGTGGTCGCCACATGAAACGCTTCCGTGCTCTCACGCTGCACCTTGTAATGCTCGAGGCGCGCGCCTGCCTTCAGCACGAGCTCAGCTACGGCGTTTGTAAAATACTGCGCGTCACGCGTGCTCACATAACTCTCGATCAGGGTAGCGCTGCTGTTTTCTTCAGCAACCACCAACACGCGCGGAAAGGTGAATTTATTTTTCTCCGTCACATTGGTAATGAAAAGTAAATGTAGCGGGACCGTAACCGTGACGCCTTTTGGGATATAGACAAAGGCGCCCGCGGAAGTAAACGCAGTGTTGAGAGCGGTAAAACCGTTGGCCACGTAGTCGGCGTGGCGAGCGAGATGTGCGCGCGCGATCTCCGAGTAGCGTTCGTCATCGAGGGCCCGCGACAAATCGAGCGCCACGACTTGTGCGGGCAGCGCTGTTAATGAAGAGAGATCATCGCGGAGTCTGCCGTTAACAAAAACTAACTGACTGTCTTCGGCTTCCCGAACGCTATGGGCTTCTAAATCTTTCGCGTCGAAGTTCGCGGCCAGAGTTTCCGGCCACGGCGTGAAATCAGTCCGGGCTATCGCTGCGACGTTGGTGTATTTCCACTCTTCATCCCGGGTCGTGGGAAAGCTCAGCTCTTCAAACCGCGCCATCGCATTTTCACGCAAGCGCCCGATCCACGACGCCCACGACGAACGAGCGTTCGGCTGATTCTCGCGAAGAGTTTGAAAAACTTCCTGATACGAATTCTTTTGTGCTGCTATCTCAGTAACCATAATCTTTAGTTTGTCGGCGCCCCGGCGCTGCTCGCTTCAGAAGCGGACGTCTTCAGCCAGTCGTAGCCTTTTTGCTCCAGCTCCAGCGCCAATTCCTTGCCGCCCTCTTTTGCTATTCGCCCGTTGGCGAGCACATGCACAAACTGCGGCACGATGTAATCAAGCAGGCGCTGATAGTGAGTCACGAGAATGACGGCGTTTTCCGGGTTGTGAAGTTGATTGACGCCACCGGCGACAATTCTCAGCGCGTCGATATCCAAACCGGAATCGGTTTCGTCGAGGACTGCGAGCTTCGGTTCGAGCACGGCCATCTGCAAAATCTCGTTGCGCTTCT
>DASYMB010000022.1:0-8385 GCA_036009285.1 Pyrinomonadaceae bacterium
ATCGTCGCGCTCAATGTAGAGCTGCGCCAACGCCAGACACTGCCGCGCCGCTTCGTCTTTTTCCTTCTGCACAATACAAACTTCGCGCAGTCGCTCGCGCAACACGATGGAGCGAGGGTTTCCTTCGAGGGCCGTGCGCAGCCGTTTGATGGCCCGGTCCGGCGCCTGGTATTTGATAAAGAGCTCAGCGTCGAGCAGCGCGGTGTCGACCTCGCTTACGTGCTCAGATTGTGATAAAGGATCGGGCATTAGTGGGAGAAAATTTACCACAGAGCATTGGGATGTCAGAACCACCTGCGTTAGCGGGTAGCCCTCTGCTTTGTTTGCACCGAAAGGGAAGGCCCACCCGCTAACGCAGGTGGTTCTGACAAACCTCAGAAGTCGAAACGAACACCGAGGCGAACTTGTCGCGGGCGAAGCGTGCGGGTGGCCACTAAAAATGTATCGAGGAAACTCTGGCGCTGCACCTCGGTTGCGGTCGGCGCGAAAGAGTTGAAGTTTATGAATTCGCTGCCGAAGCTGAAGACCGTTTTGTTGAGCACGTTGTCAAACTCGAGCGTGGGGCGAAGCCGCATCCGCTCGTTCAAACGAAACTCGCGGGTGATATTCAGATCGAGGAAAAACTGTCCCGGCCCATGACCGGAGTTGCGCTGCAAATCACCTGAGACGCCGCCGATGGTTGGTAACGCAAACTGACTCAGTAGCGCCGGATCGAGCGGGGCGCCGCGTTCGCGCCAACGAAGCAGATTTGGATCGCCGGTGAAGATCGGGCGATCGTTTCCCACGTCGTCGAGATTGCGATCGGCGCCGCCAATTGAAATGTTAAATGGCGCTCCGGACGCAAGCCGCAGGATTGGCGAGAAGCGCAGTTTGCCGAAGGTACGCGGCGTATCGAAGGTCCCGGAAAAAACAAAGCGATGCCGGCGATCGAGCAGACTGCGCGCGCGCTCGCTGAAAAAGTCTCCCGGCATCAACGCATCGGAAGTGTTAACAATGCCGTCGTCCTCGAGGTGCGAAAGCGTGTAGGCGGCGCGAAACGAAAAGGCAAGACCGCTTTTGCTCGCATGAAAACGTCTCCGCAACTCGAGCGTCAACCCGTGATAAAAACTATTACCCGCTGAGATCAGTTGTTCCACTTCTGCACGAGTTGGATCGGGCCGCAGCTTGTTCAAGGCCGCAAGCGCCACGTCGATCACCGTAGTAGAGGTGAAGCTGTTGAGGTTGAAAACCGAAATAGGAACGCCCAATTCCTCGATTCGATTAATGGCATTGGGATTGGCAGGCACGAGCGGCAAGAGCGTGAAACGAACCAGATCGCCCGCGGCCGACGCTCCATAAAGCGGTCGACTCCCCAGCGGACCACTGCGAAAGTTTGCAAAGTCGCGTCCGGCCAGATACTCACTGAAACTCTTGAAACCAGCCGGCAGCCGGGGAGCGTTGACGTTAAACTCGCGCCAGAGATGCAGGCCGCGATTCCAGGTGTAGTTCGCTTCGAAAACAAACGCGAGCCCCACTTCTCGTTCGAAGCCGACGTTTGCCTGGTAACTTTCCGGAATGCGCAGCGCGGGATCGAGGCGGCGCGAGAAGCCGGTGTTGAGCACGCCAAACCGCGTGACGACGCTCGAGTCAGGCGTAAGTACCTGCGGGAAATGAATGTTGTTTTTAAGAAACTCTCTTTGAAAGTCGGCAGCGCTCAAGAGTCCCGTAGGATCGAAGAGATCGTTCGAGTCAAAGAACAGTTGCCGCGCGCCGAGTGTGAAATCATCGATGGTCCGCAGGAGGGCGCGGTTATAAAAAATGCCGGCTCCCAGGCGGATTACCGTCTTGCCCGACTTGAAAGGATCGTAAGCGGCAGCGATGCGCGGGCCGAAATTGTTGTGGTCCGGCAGAATTGTTTCTTCTTCCCAACGCAAGCCGAAGCTCACCATCAAGTTGGGTTTCAAACGAAACTCATCATGCGCAAAGAATCCGAGGTAAGTGTTTCGCTGGGTCGAGCTGGTCTGAAAGTTTTGCCGAAAGCGGCTCGGCACGCCCGCCAGAAAGTCGCCGGCGCTATCGAAGTTAAAAGTGCCCGAGGCATCAGACAGATCAATAAACTTTGACTTGATACGCTGCACGTCAGCGCCCAGCTTGAGCGAGTGGGCGCCGTTAACGTAGGCAAAGATATCCTGAAACTGGATCCGATTCTCGCGACGGTCGGTGGCGTTGGTAGTTGACGAGCCGCCGATAACCGTTCCCGTCTGCGCGGTCGTGTCGCCGTTGAAGAGCGCCGGATAGTCGTAATCAATCAACACCACGGGCTTGCCGCTAACACGTGTTTCAACTGCCGGAGTCAATCGTGAAAGCTGCACGCGCGTTTGGTTGACGGCCTTCGGGGAGAACACGTAATTGTCTGAATATGAAATCGCGTCAGTGCCGCGCGTAGTTTCCTGCAGCGCCTCCGCTAAACGATCGCCGCCGCCAAACGAGCGCAGGTTAGTCAGCCGCCCGAGTTGCAAAAGAAACGATCCGTTATGCAGATCGCCAAACTTGTGATCGACGCGCGTGGTGAAGGTGTGGCTGCGCTGCGGCGTGTTCACTCCCTGAACAAACGGCGCGATGTCCACCGCGGAACTCAGTGAATTCGTGGGCAGGGCTTCGCGACGACTGTTCCCCGGCGAAGTCGGCGCGGGCAGCGGGAAAGCACTATTCTGCTGCACCGGAACGAAAGTATTGATCAATGCCGAATCGAGAATGGTGTCGTATTCGTAAGCCGCAAAGAAGAAGGTGCGTTTGCGGCCCTCGTAGCTTAACGGGCCAAAAAATTTAGGCAGCGTAAGCGGGCCACTCAACGTAAAGCCGGGGTTATGGTCCGTCAGCGGCAAGCGGGTAACACCAATCCGATTGTTATTGAAAGTATTCGCGTTCAACCAGTCGTCGCGGAAGAAATAAAACGCGCGGCCGCGATACTTGTTCGAGCCGCCGCGGGTGCGGATGTTGATGCGACCGCCTGAAGCGCGACCGTATTCAGCCGAAAATTGATTAGTGATGATCTGAACTTCTTCAACTGCTTCAATCGAAGGTTGAAAACGTTCGCGGGCGGCGCGGTCGTCGTTGTTGTCGAGGCCGTCAACGGTTATATTGTTTGAATAAGCAGGTCCACCCGAGAGCGAGAATGTTCCTGCTTCTTCCGGAGTATTGGCCGCCGACGTGTTGCGGTCTTCGGCAAGACCGCGCGTCGAGAGTGCCTCTTCAGATACGCCCGGCAAGGTGAAAATTAGATCCAGCGGCGATCGGGAAGAGTTTGGAAGTGATTCGACTTCGTGCGTCGTAACTGTGCCGCCAACCACGGTGCGCGTGGTGTCAACTTCCGGAGTGTCGGTGGCAGTGACAACGACAGGATCGACCGTTACACCTTGAGGAACGAGAGCGAAATCGATCTGTATATTTTTTCCGGCGATGAAGCTGAGGTCCTTTTTCTCCAGGGTCGCAAAGCCGGCGAAAGAAGCGCGCAAATTGTAAACGCCGGGCTCGAGCTGAATGATGCGATAACGCCCGGAGTCGTCGCTCACCGTGGTGCGCGTCGCGCCAGTCCGCACCAGGGTTGCTTCAATAGTGGCTCCGGGAATGATGGCGTCATTCGGATCGAGGACCCGTCCGGTGATGGTTACGTTGTCGAGGTCTTGCGCAGATGTGGATTTAGGATGAGCCAGACTTATGGCCATGAAAAGCAGCGACCAGAGAAGAGTCGAGGTGATGAAACGAACTGAAACAAGCCTTGTCATGTTTGTAATCTTCAATCGAAACCGCGATGAAGGTCAGAACTGAAAACCATTCGCGTGGCGGTTCGTCAGTTTTGAAACTCTGCGAGAGGTGGATCGTATTCCGGGAAGCCACGGTGCGAGGCGAAATCTACCACGTGACGCTTGAGGCAAACAAGCTCGCGTCAGTTGCATGACGATGCACGGATAAACGCGTTTGAGATTACGGGCGAAGGCGCTCAAGGCTAGCCAAGCGCCTTCTCTCGATCAGTGAATGTTTCCGGGCGGGGTGGTGAGCTGGTCTTGGCACTCACGCGTGCGAGCTTGATAATCTTCCTGACCCGGTCCGCTATCTGTTTGTCGACTGGCTTTTTGCCGCGGATCAACCGTAGTAGTGGAATAAGTGGGGGAAGGAAAATTGGCGCCAGTTCGTTGCGGATATGACGATAATGTTTTTTAACTGCGTCCTTGTCTTGACTCCGCTTCTCACTCTCTTGGACCGCTCTAGCCGCGTAAGCCAAAGCGGCTCCCGCACTTGCCAACAGGTTCACCTCGGGGTCGTTGCTCGATTCCTCAACCGTTATTTCAAACAAAGAAATCGCCTCAGGATACCGACGACCCTCAAAGAGTGCGGCGGCAAGGTTGTAGTTCAGTTCTCTGGCAACCGACTCTTTTCTAACACTCGTGCCAGACTCCTTTGCAAGGCTCTTGCTTAAATCCCGGAATTCGTCGATCGCCCGTTGTGTTTCTATGTTGAGCTGCTCGCGTCCGCTGTTTAGGTACGTAACCATCGCATGAAAATATTTGGCTTTGAAATAGTTGTGATCTAATTCGGAGGCTTGCGATAGCAACGTCTCGGCCGTTGACAGAGAGTCGCTGTCTTGAGTTAGCAGGTTTTTGATAGATGATTCCGGAAGCGCATCGAGATTCTCGAGCGCTTCAGTTACCAGATCAAACGCTTTCATGTTGTCGGTGTCATTGTCCATGGCGTTTGTTCATGTGCATCACCAGAAATCTCAAGGCGTCGAACGAAAGTTTTATTTCGCTCTGAATTACGTCGTCCAAAGATGATCCGGGATGCCACGTTCTCACATACCGCCCTGATTCCTGCAAGGCGATGAATATCGCGCTGGAGTTTACGCTCGAGACTTGTATGGCGCCCGTGATGGCATACCGCGGTCTTTCGGATTGCTTGTATAGCCAGACCATTACTTTGCCGACGATACCAGGCACCGCAGACTCCACCATTTCGGGGACTTCGTCGCTCTGAGTTCTTGCAAGCATTGGCAGTAACTGCCGCCCTGAAAGCATCGGTCGTCGTTTGTAGTGAACGATCATTCTGCCGTGAATCATTATCAGAACTTGCTCGAAACTATCGCCGAGCCCTTCGACCGGAGACCCTACTATCGGCCCAATTCGCAATTTATCCCAACCTCTCTGTCCTCCAATCCAACTGACAAAGGGCGACAATATGAGAAGGAGAGAAACCAATATCAGGGCCGGAAGCAGTGCGCCGAGCGCTGAAACGCCCGTACTCCAACCGGCACGCAGGGGCGCGGCTACATATTTATCAAGCCGCGAGTCGTCGGAATTCAAGACACGCGTGAGAGAAACCAGCGCGCGCTGACGTGTAGGCGGCCAGGTACTGTCCGTTGCTTTCTGGTAAGCCGCACCGGCTTCTTTCAATTGCTTATTGCGTTCGTAAAAGTCTCCCAGCTCAAACTGTCTGGCTACCTGCGCCTCCGCCGTTGCCGCCTCACTGCTTAAACCCCAGCCCGTTTTGCTGAGCCAGAATATGCGGTTGGCAACGCTGCCATCCTCGGCAAGGTAGACTTCCTGAAATCCCCGCGCCTGCTCGACCATGGCTTTCGCATCTTTGTCGCGTTGAAACCTAAGTGCCAGAGGCGGACAAACGTGCAATTTCGAAAAGGATTCAGGAACATAGCTGGGAGTCAGTATCCACTGGAAGCTGTCGTAACTTTTCTGTTTGGGGTCGTGGAAATGTCCGGCGAACAATCCTTTGACTCGGGGGTTCATAACTACCTGGCTCCACCCGTCGCGGACTTCACTTTTAACAAACCACGATGAATAGAAAAAAGAGTTACCGATGAGCGGTTGGTTCTTAACCCGTGGTTGCAGCGCTTTGTCAGTAGGTTTTAAGGTAACAAAATACGGATCGTCAATTTCCGGGATATGATAGAAAATGTAAGCGAACTTAAAGTCGCTTCTTTTCAACTGTTCTCCGACCTGGTCAACATACTTCTTCTGGATCGCATAATTCTCTTCGACGCGCGCGGCTGGATTCGTGGCAGCTTTTGCGCCGGTGTCTTCCTCCTTGGAATTCTTGAAGGACGAATCATTGAAGCCAATGAACGCGTAGTCGCCCAGCTTTTCCACGCCAGAGCTCGAATAAGAGTCGCCGGCCAAGTTGGAATTATCGGCCGGACAGAGATCCACCACTGAAATATCGCTTCCCATCTTTCGCAGAGTGTCGCCCAACAAGTTCATAAACAGGTGGTAGTACTTGACGTTTTCCGGAATCTCCTTGAGCACGTCGTTATTGCCGGGCACAAAAAACCAACGCTTCACTTTTGATTGGGCCAGCATAGAAGCCAGTTCAGTTGCACCCTGCTGAAGCTTTCCGTTAACTAAGCCTGTGTTGCTTAGGTCGATGTCTGTCACTAAAGCTTCAATGCCCAGGTCTCCAGTCAATGCTACAAAACTGTAGTTTGCTCCAGCATCAACCCGTTGGTTGATTTGATTGATGCAGGACACCAGACCGGTTTTATCTTCACGCCGGCTGTCTTCAGGCCAGGTGTCGTCGAAGATGTGGGGATCGGTAACCTGAATGAAACTGATTTGCGCGGAGGCGTTAACAAACAGGACGACAAGAAAGGCCGCGCCCATCAGTAGCCGACAAAATCCTACCGGAAGTTTACTTTTCATAGGCACCACCTGAAGCTGGATCAGGCGCGTTGGATTGAACGATTCAAATCGTGAAGAGCGCATTTCCAATCATGAATTTGTGAGTAGACTAAGTCGTTTGACGCTGGGTTCGGAGCGCACTTTATCATGGCTCAGAACCGCGTCACAAGGTCTTTGTAACCTCGACAGATCCGTGGGCTGGAGTTCTGAAAAGAAGAGGCGTTTACAGGGCTAGCCGCGCGTGGCGCTGCGACGGCGGAGGGCGGCGGCACGTGTGAGAGGGACGAGCGCGTCAGTGGTGCCTTCGGCTGGAGGTTCGACGAAATTTGTTAACTCATCGGCGTGTGATTGAAGATACTGGAAGAAGCGCTCAAACTCGTGCTGCATCGCATCCATCTTCTCGCGCATGTTGAGAATGATCTCCACGCCCGCAAGATTTACACCGAGGTCGCGCGTTAGCGAAAGGATTAGTTCGAGCCGCTCCAGATCGGGATCGGTGTATAGACGCGTGTTGCCTTCAGACCGCGACGGCTTGAGCAGCCCCTCGCGTTCGTACATGCGCAGCGTCTGCGGATGCAGGCTGTACTGCTCCGCCACCGCGCTGATCGTGTATGTCTTGAGTTTGCGCTTCATAAGACAATGCTAGATGTTAAAGCAGATGTTAGATGTCAGATGTTAGTAATACGCATTTCTTACCGGTATCTAGCATCTGACATCCGGCATCTACTCCAACCCCATCTCGACGCGGGGGTTCTCATCGTTCAGTTTCGAATACTGCCGCAGCAACTCCTTCGTCTCTTCCGACAGCACTTTGGGAAGCGTCACCTGCACCTCGACAAACTGATCGCCGCGCGCGCCGGGTTTTCGCAATGAAGGCGCGCCACGCCCGCTCATTCGAAACTTCTGGCCCGACTGCGTTGAGGGGGGAATGCGCAACTGCGCCTTACCTTCAACCGTCGGCACTTCAATCTTTGCCCCGAGCGCGCCTTCAGGAACGGTAATCGGAACGGTGACGTAGATATTGTCGCCTTTGCGCGTGAAGTATTTATGCGTGCCGACATTCGTGATGATGTGCAGATCGCCTGGCGGCGCGCCGAGGCGTCCGCCTTCACCCTTGCCGGGAATGCGAACGCGCGAGCCGGTTTCAACCCCCGCGGGAATGCGAACTTTAACTGTCTCTGTTTTCGGCAGCGTGCCCTTGCCCTTGCACAAGGAGCAGGGTGATCGCCTGCGGCCAGTGCCGCCGCAGTCCTGGCACTCCTGCGCAAAACGCAAACGTCCACCGGCGCGTTGCACCTGGCCTGAGCCCTTACAAGTCGCGCAAACCATCACTGGCCCACCGATATCGCCGGCGCCATTGCAACGCGAACACTGGTCTGAACGATTGACCGTGAGGTTGGTGGTCAGTCCATTGATTGCCTCTTCGAAAGAAAGAGCGAGTGGCATTTCTATATCGGCGCCCTTTTTCGGTTGCGGGCGCGGCGGTTCCGGCTCCTTCGCCGAGCCGCCGCTAAAAAGATCCGCAAAGATATCTCGGAAACTCGAACCGCTGCCGCTGCCACTCGGCGTTGTAGTTGTGCTCCAGTCGAAACCGCTGAAATCAAAACCCGGAGAAGTACGACCGGTACTCGGACGAGCACCGCGGGCTGCGGCATCGGCGAGGTTGTCGGAATACTGCCCAAACTGATCGTAGACTTTGCGCTTCTTCGGATCTGAGAGA
>DASYMB010000023.1:0-2409 GCA_036009285.1 Pyrinomonadaceae bacterium
ATTAGTTTGCACGAGGGTGCGCATGTCGGCTTCAACGCCCATTCGAGACGCCACATATTCTTCGGTCAACTTAGCCAAACCAAAATCCAAAATCTTAACAATGCCGTCGCGCCGCAGCATGATGTTTTCCGGTTTGATATCGCGATGCACAATCCCTGCATCGTGCGCGGCGGAAATCGCAAATGCTGTTTGCAGTGCAACGTCCAGAGCTTCGTCCAGCTTGAAGCGTTCGCGCTTCAGCCGAACGCGAAGCGTTTCGCCGTCGATGTGCTCGGCAGCAATAAAATTCACGCCGCTCTCGGCTCCGATCTCATAAATCGTCATGATGTTCGGATGATTCAACGCTGAAGCCGCGCGGGCCTCCTGCTGAAAGCGACGCAGCCTTTCCCGGTTGTTTGTAAACGCGGCAGGCAAAGTTTTCAGTGCGACTTTCCGGCCCAGCTTAGTGTCTTCCGCAAGGAACACCTCGCCCATGCCGCCTACTCCGAGCGAAGAAATAACGGAATAACGCCGCGGCAGTTTGGTCGAGACTGTTGCTGTTGCTGCCGCGCCCTCCAGTTCAATCGTTTCTGGTCCGGCGGAAGTCAATTCAGTTCCCAGAAAGCGCCGCACTTCCTTCACAAATTTGCCCCACGAAGGATCGCCTTCGAGTAGTAAGTGATTTCTGCCGTTGAGTGGAACGAATTGCGCGCCCGGAATCGACGCAGCCAGCAAGCGTCCCTGCTCGAAGGGAACCCCCGACTCATCGCGGCAATGCAACACGAGGGTCGGTACCTTCACCTGCGGCAGCAGATCGACCACATCGATCTCGCCCATCACATTCAACAGCTTGACTGCATTCTCCGGCGACGTGGAAACTCGTTGCAGATCATTGAATGACTGTTGCTGCTCCCAGGTGGCATCGGGCGCATAGAGCGTGGTCCAGATTTGGCGAAAGGCGGGATTGTCTTTGCCCCAGCCGAGTTTGACGAGCGTAAGTTGGGCCTGCCTTTGTTCAATTTCTTCGGGCGATTCCCGCGCCGCCCAGCCCTGCGCATAAGCGCCGTAAAGTATTAGTCGCGAAACTTTCTCCGGATAGCGCACCGCATAAGCAATAGCAACCGCGCCGCCCTGCGAGATGCCGAGCAACGGAAAACGATCTATGCCGGCAGCTTCTACTACCGACTCCAGGTCCTCGACAAAAGCTTCAAACGAAAGGTCCGCCACCTTCCAATCGGAGAGGCCATTGCCACGCTCGTCGTAGCGAATGATTTCATGATCGCGCGCGAACTCCGCCAGCAGGTGGCGCCATATCGGACTGCTCCAGTCAAACTCCAAATGGCTGAGCCAGTTTGCCGCCTTCACCAGCGGCGGTCCCTGGCCCACGGTGGCGTAAGCGATGCGGACCTTATCGTCAGTCGTACAAAAATGAATCTCTTGTTCCATGTGAGCGTGAAAGCACTTGCGGCTGCCAACGGAGGCAGACTGATCATCGCGGGTTTGATTGCAACTCATCACGACTGCGGCCCAGCGCGCGCATTCTATCCGAGTTGGCAAACGAGCGGTAGGACAGGCATTCCTGCCTGTCCCTGGACCGACTGAAAAGTCTGTCCTACTTACCGACTGGAAAGTCTGTCCTATTCTCTAGGATCGCTAAAGGAGTGATTTATGTCTCTATTTCGTTTGACTGCTTTTGTAATATTGATGCTGGTACTTTTCTGCGGCTCTGCTTTCGCGCAGCACCCCGGGCCCGAGTTTCGCCGTCCGCTTGCATGCGAGCCGTTGGAACCACGAACGAAACTCGAAGCTATTGATGGCGTTACGAGAAAGTGCTGGTCAAAGGCTTCAGTCAGATAGCTAACTTAAACGTGCGCGGCGCCGACGTTCGCATCGATGCGGTGGAGTTGAAAGACACTGACTCTGCGACGCGCGCCATTGGACTCGTGATCGCATTACGAGTGCCGGGTGAGAACCCGCGCGAAAACAGATCGTTTATTGACTACGAGGAGATTGACCGGCTGCTGAAAGCACTTGACGCGGTCGCTCGCGTGAACGAATCAGTTACCAGGCTGGCGAACTTCGAAGCACGTTATCGAACGCCGGGCGATCTGGAGGTTATCGTGTTCCGTCAAAGCCGCGGCGGCACCGCCGCTTCGCTGACGAGCGGCATCTGCGATCGTGTTACCGGCCTGCTCACGCTCGATGACCTGGATAAACTTAAAGCATACATCGTGGAAGCGAGGACCCGACTCGACGAGATCAAATAAACTTTCACCTTGAAACGGGCATCTCTTTGGAGTGCGGTGACCGGTCACCGCTTTGGTCGGCTGCGACTTGTCGCGGCCTTCGTAGAACAAAATTTGTTCCCGGAAAGCGGCGTCAAGGCGCCGCGGGCAAACGCCGTGACCGATCACCGGACTCCAAAAGAGA
>DASYMB010000024.1:0-6910 GCA_036009285.1 Pyrinomonadaceae bacterium
CGCGGCCTCCTTTGGCCACAACAATTCCCGCCCCATCGGTTCCCAGTATTAGCGGAAACTTCGGCTTCCCTTTGGGCCACCAACCGGCGCGAATATCCCCGACCCAGACGCCGACGCCCGCGGCATGAAGCGCGATGAGCACCTCACCTGGTCCAGGCTCAGGCGTGGGAACCTCCCGGATTTTGAGAACAGATGGTGGACCAAAGCCATCGATAGCCGCCGCGCGCATGGTTTTCGGAACGTCCTGCACTTGATCTTCCTCGACCTGTTTCAGTTTGTTACTTTGCTGCCAGTTTCTTCGCGATCTCTGCGACGTGCTTGCCCTGGAAGCGTGCGATAGTCAATTCGTTTTCGCTGGGCAGGCGCGAGCCGTCGCCCTTCGTGATCGTTGAGGCTCCATAAGGTGAGCCACCGCTGATCTCATCCATATTGAGGAGCCGCTGCTCGGTATAAGGAACGCCGACAATCACCATTCCCTGGTGCAGCAACGAAAGGTGAAAGCTCGTGATCGTCGTCTCCTGCCCACCATGTTGGCTGGCCGTGCTCGTAAAGACGCTGCCAACTTTTCCCACTAGGCCGCCACTCATCCAAAGTCCTCCCGTCTGGTCCAAAAAATTCCGCATCTGTGCACACATGTTGCCAAAGCGAGTGGGGGTTCCGAAGATGATTGCGTCATAGTTTGGCAAATCAGCAACGGTGGCGATCGGCGCCTCCTGATCCAACTTGACGCCGGCTTTACGCGCTAAATCTTCAGGCATGAGTTCCGCCACGCGCTCGATCGCAACCTTTACGTCGGCAACACTTCGTGCGCCTTCGGCAACCGCTTTGGCCATGATCTCAACGTGTCCGTACATGCTGTAATAAAGAACCAGTATTCGAGTCATCGGTTATGTTCTCCAGTTTCCAGTAGTGTTCGAATTTGAAATTCCCTGCGCCCCCTCGGCGTTTTCTGCGTCTCCCCGGTGAGTGAATTTCAAAACGCTTTTTTGACGCATCCAAACAAACTCTAAACCAGGCTACCGTCGCGGGTTCTTCCTCAACGAGGGGCAAACCGCTGCGAAGAAAACTCCCCACTTCTGCCTCTTTTCCCGGCTTTGCTTCCAGGTCGAACAAACAAGGCAACATTCACCATTGGTTAGTTCCTCTCCGGAACGTTTCTGCGCCTAATGTCTCAACGAACTTTCAGCGAAACATTCTGCGAGCGATCTTTGGATAGAGCAAGCTCTGTTCCGACGCTGGTGCACGCTCGTCTCGGGTTCAAATGCATGAACGAGTAAAAGCGCTCGCGACACTGCTGGTAATTCTCGCCCAGGATTGAGGGCCACTTCACCCACTCGCCCCGCAGGCCCACACTCTCCTGACTATTTTCTTCGCCTTTTATGCGCGGCGCATCGGCACATTGGTTGCGATGCTATTTCATTTCTAAAACATGGAATGAAGTTCTACTGATCAATTCTTAGGCTCTGCTCTCGGTCGTGCCATCCGCAGGTTCTCGAGGGAGAAGTTCTGACGATGAAAAAAAATTCAGTTTGGCCCGCGACGCCTCGGAACGAGATGCCTGACCCACACCTGGGCGCGATCCGCAAAGTGAATCCGAGCGCTCAAGGCTGCAGGACTGTTTGCGAAGCGGCGGTCAGTGGCTGCACTTACGCATCTGCTTCACGTGTGGCCACGTCGATCAAGCATTTGTTTGAAACGGTTGAAATTAAAGGCTTCGGCCCAGCAGAAGCGCCTGAGAGTAGCGACCGGTAGGAGAACCGCGCAACAACCGAAAGGACAGATTATGAAGAACGCAAAAGCCGCATCAATTCCTCTCATAACGATAATTCTTGCCTTCTGCTTTGGATTCGACGCTTGCGACAGAGCTCACAAAACGAGCGGAACATCAGTACCCGCGCCTACTGCATCACCTGCTTCCAGCCCAACGCAAACCGCTGGCGGTGACGCCGGCCAGGGGAATAATACTTCGCAACAAACACGACCGGAGATCGAGCAACAACGAAAAGAGATGGAGCAGCAAGCGGAACAAACTGTCGACAAGGAAGCTGTTGCCGTCATCGCAGAAACACGGAACGCACTCAAGGCAATCGCAGCCGACAATACCGACGAAGCTCTCAAGGCCATCGAGCGGGCCACCGGGAAAGTCAGCATTCTGCTCGCCCGCAATCCGGCAGCCGCACTGATTCCGGTTGCTTACGACGTCGAGGTCATCGATGCGGCGCCGCTGGATATCCCCACCATCAGGGACCGCGCCAGGACCGCGGCAATCGCATTTGATGCGAAGGACTATCCGACAGCGCGCATACTTCTCTATGGTCTAACCAGCGAGACACGCAGTCGTACTTACAACCTGCCGCTCGCAACGTATCCTGATGCGCTAAAAGACGCTGCCAGTCTTCTCGATCAAAAGAAGAACGAAGAGGCTGCCACAACTTTGTTGACGGCACTAAGCGCGCTGGTGGTGATCGATCGAATCAGGCCGCTGCCGCTGGTACTGGCGCAAATCGATATCGATGAGGCCCAGGCCGCCCGCGACAAAGATAAGAGCCAGGCGCAAAAATTACTCGCCGACGCGAGAAACCAGCTCGATCGGGCCCGTGAACTTGGCTACGCTGGAAACGATCCGGAATATACAGCCCTGAATAAAACTATCGCTGACCTGCAAGCGCAGATGAAAGGCGATCAGGATACTACGTCTGGTTTCTCCAGACTGAAGGATGAGGTCGCAGCATTCCTCAAGAAGATATCCGACAGCGTTCGTCGCGTCTGACGATGTAGGACAGGCATTCCTGCCTGTCCTACGCGACGTTTGCAAAATTCAGCGATGAAAAAAACCGGACCGGCAGGAATGCCTGTCCTACAAGTTAGGGTGATTATTATTTTTATCTAAGCCGGCTCGAGTTCCGGCAGTGTCTCGAAAAGTAAAATCGTCTTGGTGCCGTCCTCGTCCTCGATTAGCAGCGCCTCTTCGCGCAGGTCCACACCCATCTTGCTCATGATACTTCGCACGCGCGGGATCATGCGCGTCACGTGACGTTCCTCTTTTGCCGTTTCCCCGCCGAGCGAGATCTCCACCGCAGGCGCGTCCCGGCCCTTCTCCTCCAGGCTGACACCCAGTAACGGCAGCTTTAGTTCTTCCTCCTGGTCGCCGAGTTCGGCGCTCAGCACCTCCATCCGGGTCGCACGTAACGCATTACGCTGGTTGAAGTCTTTAATAAATTTGTCCCATTGGTTGCGTTTGATGACTTCGTTCATCTCGTCCTCCTTTCATGTTTACACCTCTACAGCCTAACTAAGTTTCAATTGACTCCGCTCCCCTAAGAACCAGGGAGGACAAAGTCTCTTTGAAGCCCGGCTTCGTGATGCGGCCCGGGCTTACCTGCGGATGCGCGCTCTGAATTGGGCGCGCAACCAGCATCGGACAGGAAACCTGACGCAACACCCGATCAACGTTGGATCCAAACAACGCCTGCAACCCATAGTCTCGACCTAATGCGCCCATGCAAACCAGCTCGATATCCTGCTCCTTCGTGTACGCCAACACTTCACGATAAGGCTTACCCCAACGCACCACGTGCGTCACGGCGCAATGCTTACAGATCTCTTCCGGGACGGAGAGTTGCAATCGTTGCATTGCTCGCTCGTATGCGCTTCTCACGCTTATGTCGTTCCAGGCAATCTCCGGCTCGTCTTCTTCAGGCTCAGCGAGCACGTGCAGCAAGTGCAGTTCGGCCCGAAATTTTTGGGCGATCGAAAGTGCGTAGGAAAGGGCCAGCTCAGAGCTGCTGGAGAAATCATGGGGAACCAACACGCTTGAAAATCCCGCCGCGCGGTTTGAATCAGACTCGCTTTCGTTCTCACGAATAACGAGGACCGGGCAGGAAGCCGTGCGCGAGACTTGCTCCGCGGTGGAGCCCAATAGTGCTGCGACGCGCGATCGTCTCGAGCGCAGGACGATCAGATCGGCGCCTCGCTCCCGCGCCAGGCCCACAATCATTTCCCCGACGTCCTTGCAGTTGTCCACGACCGCAATTTCGTGATCGGGCTTTGCCGGTTTCCTGGCTCCGATGAAAGATGCGAGT
Organism: Pyrinomonadaceae bacterium; assembly: GCA_036009285.1. Lineage (GTDB taxonomy): Bacteria > Acidobacteriota > Blastocatellia > Pyrinomonadales > Pyrinomonadaceae > PSRF01. The sequence continues at coordinate 4,083 of DASYMB010000024.1, forward strand.
GCCTCAGCCATTTCCTTCTTAATCCGATCCTTGCTCCCCCCGTTTGTTGTGCCGGCGCCGAACAATGTCGACGGGCCGGCGCAGTGGCAGATGATGAGATCGGCTTCGTAAGCACGCGCGAGCGACACGGCGTAACACAAGGCGTCGTCAGCTTCAAGCGGAAAGCTTGCCGGACAAAGAATCCGTTCAATGCTAATCATCTCGTCAGCCTCCTGATCGGAGAGAGCTGATATTTTTTGCACACTTTGGAATTGGCAAGCGGTATGCCGCCTGAGAATAATCGCGAAATCTGGAAGGAAAATCGTGGCTAGGGGGAAATCACCAACGCTAAGCGAGCGAAAAGACCCGGCTGAATCAGGAGCAGACGGCAGGAGCAGACTCCAGGAGCACTGGGTCGGCAATGAAAAAGGAGAAAAGGTGGATTCAACTTACAACTGCAACAGTTGAATTCTTTTTCGCTCCAGCGGAGCGAGATGTTTATAGCTCGATTGCACTCAAATATCTCGCTCCGTTAGGAGCGACCTGGCGGAACCTTCGCTCGGGCATGCAATAGCGGTTGCGCTCCCACGGAGCGCCGGAGTAAATAAAGACCGCCAAGCTATAAACATCTCGCCCCGCTGGGGCAAAGCGACAAACAACGATCTGTTGCACTTCCAACTTGAATCCGCGAAATAACAAATGAGAAATGGAAAATTTTCCATATATAATTTTTCATTTTTCATCGAAGGCGAGAGAGCGTGAAAAGAATCCTGCCTACTGCTCCTGCCTCCTGCCAACTGCCCCTGCCGTCCGCCGTCCGCTTCCTGCCTAGTGCACCGCCGCCTGCCGTCTGCTTCTGCCGTTTGCCGCTGATTCTTCTCCTCGAATTTTCTTCAGCCGGTAGCGGAATTGATCGCGGCTTAGTCCCAGCAGATCGGCGGCTCGTGTCTGGTTACCTTTTGCTTGGGCCAGAGCCTGTTTCAGCAGTGACGTTTCGACCTCATCAAGCGAGATACCCCGTGGAGGCAGGCTGACAGTCGCATCGGCATCAACCACCATCACCCGGTGCGGGCTTTCGTTGTCACCTTCCGGCGCGATATCGCGCGGCAGATACCGCGTCGAAATAATGTCGCCGTCTTCCAGAATCATCGTCCGCTCGATAACGTTTCGAAGTTCACGCACGTTGCCCGGCCAGTTGTAATGCCGGAACGCACGAATGGCCTCGGGACTGAAGCCGCTGATCTGTGGGCCTCCGTTGCGCGATCCGAGCGCCACGAAATGCTCGGCCAGCAGCATCACGTCTTCACCACGTTCACACAAAGGCGGAATATCAAGTTGAATCACGGCAAGCCGGTAATATAGATCCAGCCGGAAGCGCCGCATCTCGCTCTCGCTCTTAAGATCGCGGTTCGACGCGGCAATCACTCGCGCGTTGAATGGCACGTCCTTCAACCCGCCGACGCGACGAAAGCTACCGTCTTCCAACACGCGCAGGAGCTTCGCCTGCAGGTTAATATCCAGTTCACTGATTTCGTCGAGAAAGATTGTGCCGCCGCCGTTAGCCTGTTCGAATAGTCCCGCCTTACGAGTCTTCGCATCGGTGAACGCGCCTTTTTCGTAACCAAAAAGTTCCGACTCGATCAGGTTCGACGGCAATGCCGCGCAGTTGATCGCGATGAACGGATGATCGGCGCGCTTCGAAGCGTTATGAATCGCTTTGGCCACGAGGTCTTTGCCGGTGCCCGACTCACCCTGCAAGAGCACGGACGACACCTGGCTCTCTGCAACTTTCCGCGCCAGCCGCAGCATCTCCAGCATGACCGGTGAGCGGCCGATGATGTGTTCGAAGGAAAACTTTTCTGAGTGGCCGGTCGAGGTACGCGTCTCGGTTTCGGTTTCTTCAGCCGGGGACTTTGCGGCAAAAAAGTCGATGGCCTTGAACAGGGCATTCTCAGAGAAAGGCTTTTGCAAAAAATCCACCGCGCCGCCTTCGAGTGCCCTGGCCCTCACCGCTGCATCGCCGTGGGCTGTAACGAATACGATCGGAACTTCGGATCCGGAAGCACGCAACTGACTCTGCAACTCCAGGCCGCTGATTCCCGGAAGCCTAACGTCGAGAATCAGGCACGCCGAGGTATCGGGGCGGCCGAAACTCAAAAACTCTTCGGCTGACGCGAAATCCTCTACCTGCGCGCCTACGGATTCGATGAGCCGTTTGGTCGCCTTCCGAATCGATTCGTCATCATCCACGATGGAAATCAAAGCGCCGTCAACCATTTTTATTCCTCCGGGTAATACAGACGTTTCTTGTCTGTCCATTTTATTGTTCTCGTCACGGGACAGGCAGGAATGCCTGTCCTACCCTGCTTTGAATGACTTTTCTCGACGCAGTTTATGAGTTAAACCGCGGAACGGGTATTGGCCTTGAAGGTAGCTTGATAGGACTTTAGTCGTAGTAGAACAGACATTCCTGTCTGTTCAGGCGTGGCACATTTATGAGGTTTTTTTTCCGGTAATTGGAATGCTACGCGAAGGCGGACAGGCAGGAATGCCTGTCCTACGGGGAAGGAGCTTCGATGCCCAACTTTTCCGCCATGCGCACCAAGTCGGCTAAAGATCCGGCTCGCATCTTGCGCATGACCTGGCCACGATGAACCTTGATCGTCTTCTCACTGGCGCCAAGCGCGATCGCAATTTGTTTATTAAGCATTCCCGCAACGACCAACGCCATCACTTCTCTCTCTCGCGGCGTGAGCAGATCCAAACGCTGGCGCAGGTCATCGAGTTCCGCAAGCCGGCTGCGCAGCGCGCCTTCTCTCGCAATCGCCTGCGTGATCGCGTCGAGCAAA
>DASYMB010000025.1:0-12609 GCA_036009285.1 Pyrinomonadaceae bacterium
GTTTTGTTCTTCAAACAACTTCGGCAGCCGCTCGCTCTCCAACACGTCAAGGCGGCGCAAGACCTCCGCGAGCGAAAGTTCGTTTTTCAAGTTGACTCGGTAATCAAGGTCCGCGCGCAAGCGATCTTTTTCGCCCTGCCGGTTCTGCGACATCATTATGATCGGGGCCTGCATTCCCGCTATCACCGCCAGCACCAGGTTCAGCATTTGATAGGGCTTGGGATCGAAGCCGTTAAAAAGAACGTAGGAGTTGAAAAGGATCCAGAAAGCAATCAGCCCAATCGAGACGCCGATAAATTTCCAACTACCGCCAAACTCGGCAATCATGTCGGCCGCGCGATCGGCCACGGTTGCTCGCTTCCGCTCTTCTTCGTTTGCATTGCGGGAGACCCGCGAACGAATCAACTCGTCGGTCCGCCGCAGCCGATCAGTAAGTGCGCCTAACATTCCCAACGCTACATCCGGATTTGCGCGCACGAACGAAAGAAAATCCGGTCGGGAAAGAATGGCGAAGCCGCCAGCCTCGATCACGCTCGCGTCCGCGGATCTTTGCCGGCCATCGATGATCGACATCTCTCCGAAGAAGTCTCCCTGGGCCAACTCCGCAAGCGTAATCTCTTTTCGATCTTCGTCGGTAAGACTGATGCGCACTCGACCAGATTCGATTAGATACATCGCATCGCCGGAGTCGCCCTTTTGAAAAAGCTGCGTGCCCGCGGAAAAATTTTCCGTGGTCAACAAATCACGCAGCTCCACCGCCGCCGTGTCGGTCAACGATGCAAAGAGCGGCACCGAGCGCAGCGCTTCAAGAGTCATTTGATTGGGGGTCGACATAGTTACCTCACTGTAAAGCAATCTGTTAGATTGCGGTCGTTCGTCACCTCTCCACTGAGTGACGACGCACCACTCGCAAACTAACAGTTTGCGTTACCTTGATCATTCATCCTTCGATCACTCGCCCGTCTTTCATCAGGACGATTCGATCGGCAAAGCTGGTCGCCAGTTCGCGATCGTGCGTAACCATCAATATGGTTAAAGAGTCGTTATCGACCATTTCCCGAAGCAGTGCAAGCAGTTCGTGTGCGCGAGTTGAATCAACGTTGCCGGTCGGTTCATCCGCGAGCAGCACCTTGGGATTATTTGCCAGCGCGCGCGCAATGGCGACACGCTGTTGCTCACCGCCCGACAGCTCCGAGGGACGGTGCGTCAATCGATCGGCGAGACCGACGCGGCTTAGTAATTCTTCAGCGCGCCGGCGACGCTCAGTTCCCCGAATCCCACCAAAGGCGAGCGCGAGGCCGACATTCTCTTCTGCGGTCATAGTCGGTATCAGGTTAAAGTTTTGAAAAATCATGCCGACTGAATAGCGCCGGTAACGCGCCATCTCTCGTTTGCTGAATGGTCCCAGTGGCTTTGCGTTAAAAAACACATCACCCGCGGTCGGATGATCGAGTCCGCCGACCATGTTGAGCAGAGTGCTCTTTCCGGAACCCGAGGTTCCCTGAATAGAGACGAACTCGCCTTCCGCCATAGACAACGAAACATCGTTGAGCGCGGTGACGCTCGTGGTGCCCATCTGGTAGACCTTCGAAACTTGTCGTGCTTCTAAGAGTGACATTGGCAAATTTTATTAGCCGCGGATTAACGCGGACCAGTGAAACTCGTAAAGCAAACTGTTAGTTTGCGGCTCGTGGGATGGCTCTCGACGTTATTGGCGACGCATCATCGCAAACTAACAGTTTGCTTTACAAATAAGCAGTTTTCTCTTCCCGATCTGATCCGCGTGAACCCGCGGCCGGTTTTCGGCCCACCCGCCACAATTCGAATTGCTCCTCCTGAAAACCCTTCAACAATATTTCGAAAGGCAGGGCCTGAAGATTCTCGCCCGATATGAATTCGCGCACCTCCGGATCGTCGTAGAGCGCGCGTGAGATGATCACATCGTTGCCGGTCGACAGGCCTTCAAGGCGAGCAGCCATATTTACAGTTGAGCCGAAATAGTCAAGCCGATCGTTGAGCGTAACCGCGATGCACGGCCCGCTATGTACGCCCGCTTTCAAAATCAGCGGGGCAATACCCGGCTGCGGCGAGGCGAGCATTTCCTGCGCGCTGAGCATAGCCTGCAATGCCGACACCGGCCGCCGGAAGACGGCCATCACGGCGTCGCCGATTGTTTTCACTAACGCCCCGTCTTCTTCAGCGATCACCTTCTTGAGTACGTCGAAGTGGTTCATTACACGACCGAAAGCAGTGGCGTCGCCAATCTCGCGATAGAGCTGAGTGGAGTTTCTGAGGTCGGTGAACAAGACCGTCAAGGTGCCAACCGATATTTGTTCCCCAGGCCGCAACGCCTCAGACGAAAACAGGTCGCGAAAAATCTGCAGCGCGGTAACTTCCGCTGCCGTCGCTGCCTGGTCACCCCACGCCAAACGCTCGAGTATTAAGAGTTGTTCCGCGTCAGTTTCATTTCGCAGGCTGAGCGTCGGACGTGGTCCTATTGCCAGTTCATCGCGCGGCCAGCCAGCATTGGAAATAGTGACTGCTGAAGAACCAGTTCCCTCCACCGAGACTGTCACCGGTTGTTCGCCGGTCAACTCCAGCGCGCGAAATCTATAGTTGCCCGGTTCGAGAGCGAGGCTCAACTCGCGCTCGCTATTCGCCGGCAACAACTGTTGAGCGACCACATGAGGCGTTCGCTGCGGGCTGCCGATGCAGTAATCCTTCACGTCCATCGTCCTTATCAAAGCGTTGGGACGAAAAGTCAGCTCGACGAAACGATCGAAGTTAACTGTGAAATCGATGCGACAGGTTTCGCAATGCAATTGGGTGGCGATGTCCTTCAGCGAAGACCCGCTCTCCTGCGGCCCGCGGCACAAGGGACACAAAAGGTCCCACTGCAAATCCAGCAGACCCAGCCGCGTCGCGCGCAGGCAGGTTTCCAAAACGGCGCGGCGCGGCTGCTCCCAGGCGTCGGCCAGTTCATAAGGCTTGATGCGTGCCACTGCGAAATCATCGGCCTGCTCGATAAATTCAATCAGCCTTTCGACCACCGCCCGATTGATATCCCTAACGCCAACATCGTTCGCATCGTCATCCGAAAGCAGACGCTCTCGAATCGTTTGCAGACGATTACTCGCTGCATCCGTGAGCGGAGCGGTTCGCATCTCGCTCGGTAGTGCCTCAATCGAAGCCAGCTCGTCATACTTCCTAAACGCGCGGCGAAATCTTCTAGCAGCGATAAACCCTATTTGCAGCGGGATGGCGATGAACCCGAGAAGCGATTTTGGCCTGACGCGGACGTTGTAAGTAAACCTGGTCCCGCCGCCGGTTCCGGGAGACAACTCCGCCAGAGCTTTCATCTCGGCAATTGGGCCTTTGCTGTAAGTACGCTTAACGCCGAAGCGTTCGGGCCGCACCCATTCGAATGGTTGCTCCTCCCACTCCACGGGCATTCCGAAAATAGACAGGCGCACACGACGGCGGGCGTTCCGTAGCGCGCGCTTCGTCGGTTCAACTTCCACCGCCGGGACGCTGGTATCGCGATTGAAACGATTGGTATCGGCAACGAACGGCCAGAGTTTTTCCGGGGTGGACTTGAGATCGTAAACCCAGCGGTAATGAAGTTCTCGGTACGACATAAATGGGAGGAAGAACTCAGAAGTTAGGCCGATTCGCGTAAATCCGCGGCCAATTCCAGGGCGAACTAAAACGCGTCGAAGTGTTCAGCCGGTATTCCGGCTTGACGCAAAATGCTGCGTAGTGTGCCGGCGGCAACTTCGCGGTGCTTCGGTACCGTTGCCGTTCGCGTTCCGGCAGTGGTTGTCTTTGAAAATTTTATGTGGCTGCCAGTTTGTCCGACTTCAAAAAACCGGTTGCTTTCAATTTGCGCTTAACCTCGCGGAATGGCAGAGGCTTCATGCAGCTTTAATGTCGACTTCAATGTCGCGGATGTGTGGGACCAGCGTGGCTACCGGCGGCGTGAAATGGAGTTCGAGTGCGTCGCGTAGATTCTCAAGTGCCTCATCCTCAGTCGCGCCCTGGCTCGCAACATCGACCTGGATGCACTGCGCTATGAACCATCCGCCTTCTTGCCAAACACTGGCAGAGAATTGTTGTTTCATAGCCAAATTCTACCATACCAGTAGCTACCGAATCGCTAACAAAGATTCACCCCCGAATCACGGAAAACACAAAAGAACCACGGAGATCATTTCAAACCAGGACAATACCAATCTTCGCTGCCTTTGCCGTTTGTCCCTTTGTTAGTTGCTAGACTTCCTTGTATTCCGAGTCGACATCTTCCGTTGATGAAGCCACCCGGTAGTTTCGCGACTGCACTTGCCTGGTGATTAACAAGTCGTCTTTTGTCTTCAGCAGGTCGGCGCGGTTATAAACCGAAAGCTCGAAATTGTATCCATGTGTGATCGCATCTTTCGGACACGCCTCGACGCAATAACCGCAAAAAATGCAGCGCCCGTAATCGATGTTGTAAACCTCAGCGTAGCGCTCGTCGACACCGATGCGCTCCTCAGGCAGGCGGGGATCGTCTTTCGCAATTATGTAAATGCAATCGGAGGGACAGGCAGCAGCGCAAAGAAAACACGCTACACACTTTTCTCGCCCCAACTCATCCACATGCAACAGGTGCTGTCCACGATAGCGCGGCTGCATCGTCACCGGCTCCTCGGGATACTGCACAGTCCATTTCTGTTTTGGGATATACGACAAGGTCACGCCCATACCCTGAATGATCGCCTTCGTCGATTGGATTACGTCGCTAATGATTGACATTTTTATCCTCGAACTTCCACAAGTTTCGAGTTCCGGCTTTCGAGTTCCGGGTTCCGGGTTCCAGCTTTTGCCTATCGCAACCGAACTCGGAACTCAAAACTCAAAACTTTCTTGTGTAACTAAACTTGCGTTCCGGGCTTCACCGGCATCGGTTCCACTTCCGAAGCAGTGGCCTGCCATCTCCCATCTCGCCACACAAACTTATCGGTAAACTTAAAAGCCGCCTGCTGATCCTGACCGTGCTGGTCCTTGATGTCGAGCCGAAGAATTCCCGAGAGCGAAGCGCGATCGCCATTCAACGTTACTTTCAGATCTTCAAACTCCCAATGCTGGATCGCGGTGTCGCGCTCAATAGTTTTCAGGTACTCCGCTTTACCCTGGGCCCTTCCCTCGGTGATACCGACGTAGTCGTCTGCCAAAATACGATTCAGTTTCTTTTTGTCGGCGTTGATATTCGCAACTGTCCACTCGTTCTCTAAATTCTTCAAGTCGGCCAGCACGGCCTCCCGATCGGTCGGCGGCGGTGTCGAGTCGTCTGCGTCCGAATTGTCGTTACTGTTTTCGTTAGCATTCGTTGCACTCGAGTCTGCGTTTGAATTTCCCCCGTTCGAGTTTGCGGGGGAGTCAGCTTGCCGACGCAGGTTCGCATTTGGATTGGCGACGTTTCGAATTAACAGCGCCGCCGCAATCGCCAACCCGGCGACCGCAAGGAGTATAGCGAGAGTGGCGACAATCCATGGCCACGTTTTGCGCCTCTCACCAGTGTAAGCAGGAGGAACGTATGACCCGGGCGGTTGGTAAGCGGGACCGGCGCCTTCCCCAGCGGCGCTTGCGGAACCCGATGGCCCAGCCGAACTACGCTCTGCTCGCGAAGAAGAGCTTACCCGCGTGGTCTCGTCCGACGATGCTTCATCCGCGGCTGTCTCTACAGCCAGCAGCGGAGTTCCATCGTCGATACAAAAACTCAGGTTTTGATCGGTGAAAGTTTTGTTGCAAGTCGGGCAGCGCTTCACTGTCAGTTTCTCTTTCTAATACAGGACGAATTTTCGGCCGCTAAGAATCAGATTCCAATTCTATCGCGGCTGGCTGCTGGTTGCGACCTGATCTGCGCCGGCTGAAATAAATTAACGTCTCGTATAGTAAATTGTTAGTTTGCGATCATTCGTCGCTATTCAGCTTGGGAGCTGTTCCCCGAACGCAAACTAACAGTTTGCTTTACCCAATCTATATCAGCGCGCGCCACCCAGCAGGATTCCGAATCCCCAGATCAACATTAGGAGCAGAAGGATCACAAAGTAGAGCGCGCCGGTCGCGATGCCGCCGAGGGCAAATCCTTTTCCGCCATATTTTTTGGGGTCGTTCTTGATTTGAAAGAGCGACACGATGCCCAAAACGATGGCAATCGGGCTCGTCAGTATTCCAAAAGAACAACACCACCCGAGCGTTATGCTGACGATTCCCAAAACGAGCGAGGCCACGGCAAGTGTTTGCTCCCGCTTGATGGGATAGGCCGGCGGTGGCGGCGGCGCCCAACCAGACTGAAGCGGCTGCGGCGGAAGGTATTCCGCGGGGGGACTGTAACGGCCGGGAAGATCGAGGGTTGGTTGTTCGGCTGGGCTGACGCTGGGCGGCAGCGGTGGATTGAAGAGTGTCGGCGGCGGTTCACCTGCGCGTGCCTCGACACTGACCAGTGAAGTTCCGTCCTGAGTGCAGAAGGTTAGCCACTCGTCGGCAAATTCCTGATTGCATCTGGGACAACGCTTCATCGTGTTCTCCAAGCAGAAGCCCGACCGTCAGGAAGGGCTCTTTTTCTCCACCGGGCTCTTTTCTCCAAAGGGCTCTTTTCTCCAAAGGGAGCCCTTCCTGACAGTCGGGCTTCTGCTAGTTAAACCAATTCGATCTGACTAAAGAAATATGCGATCTCGATTGCCGCGTTTTCGTCGGAGTCGGAACCATGGACCGCATTCTCTCCCAGTGAGCCGCCAAAATCTTTCCGCAGAGTTCCCTCGTCTGCTTTTGCAGGGTCGGTAGCTCCCATCAAATCACGCCACGCTTTCACCGCGTCTTCCTTTTCCAAAACCATGACGCAACATGGATTGCTCGACATGAATTCGGTTAAGCCACCAAAGAACGGTCGCTCGCGATGCACCGCGTAGAAACCTTCTGCTTGTCGCAAACTCAGGTGCAGCGTCTTCATCGCGCGCAGCTTGAAACCAGCGTCGTTGATTCGCTGAATAATGTTACCTGTATGGCCCGCGCTCACTGCGTCAGGCTTGATGATTCCGAATGTAAGATTCCCCATCTGCTCTGTTGATATCTCCTCTTTGAATTATTAGCCGCGGATAGGCGCGCATAAACGCTGATCAGTTCGATAAAAGAAAAACGTTTCTTTGTAAAGCAAACTGTTAGTTTGCGTTCTGTGGGTTGCTCTCAAGTGAATGGCTACGAATCGTCGCAAACTAACAGTTTGCTTTACCAGATCCGCGTGAAACCGCGTTAATCCGCGGCCGAATTATTATGCCGATGAACGTGCGCCCAGCGCTTCCTTCATTCCCGTTCCAATATCGGCCGGCGACCTCACAACATGAATCCCCGCCTCTTCTAGTGCCTTCATTTTTTCTGCGGCAGTGCCTTTGCCTCCGGCGATGATCGCGCCCGCATGGCCCATACGACGACCAGGCGGCGCTGTTTGTCCGGCGATGAAAGCCACGATCGGTTTAGTTACGTTGGCTTTCGCAAAGGCGGCGGCTTCTTCTTCCGCACTGCCGCCGATCTCACCAATCATCACGATGCCCTCCGTCTCGTCGTCGTCCTGAAAAAGTCGCAGCGCATCCACGTGCGTAGTGCCGACAATTGGATCGCCGCCGATGCCGATAGCCGTCGACTGGCCCATGCCGAGCGCAGTCAGTTGGCCCACCGCTTCATACGTCAACGTGCCTGAACGCGAAACAACTCCGACGCGCCCTTCCCGATGAATGTGGCCGGGCATGATTCCTATTTTGCATTTTCCGGGACTGATAATGCCGGGACAGTTTGGTCCAATCAGACGCGTCGCTTTGTCTCTCAAATATTCCTTCACCTTCACCATGTCGAGGGTGGGAATACCTTCGGTGATGCAAACAACCACCGGAATGCCCGCATCCGCAGCTTCCATGATCGCGTCCGCGGCAAACGCCGGCGGGACATAGATCACGGATGCATTCGCACCGGCGTGTTTGACTGCATCAGCGACGGTGTTGAAGACCGGAATGCCTTCATGAGTAGTTCCACCTTTGCCGGGCGTCACACCGCCAACTACATTCGTTCCATACTCAACCATTTGCTTAGTATGAAACGTACCCTCTTTGCCGGTTATACCCTGGACCACGAGGCGCGTATTTTTGTTAACAAGAATGCTCATGATATTTAGTCGACGAGAGCGATGGTTATTTGGAGTGCGGTGACCTGTCACCGCTTTGGTCCAGGGCGGCTTGACGCCCTCGTCCCGCACCAGATTTAGCAACGGTGGCCGCGACCGGTCGCGACCGAGCAAAGCGGTGACAGGTCACCGCACTCCAAAAGTTATTCACTCTACAATCGCCACTGACGGTAATTCAAATCCTTCGTCCTGCGTCTTCACTTCGGTGCCGCGCCGGTAACCAAAAAATACAATGAAGGTTGGAACCAGCAACGCGAGGTTGCGAAGCGCCGTGGTGACTCCCAACTGACTCGCGATTATTCCGCCGAAGCAGCCACACTCTAATCCTTCCGCATTGCCCAGCCCATAACGGTAATAAAGCGCGTAGGCGGAGAAACCCACCAGCAACGCCGCCGCCAGCAGCGCCCCGGCGCGTACGGTACGCCCGAGCAAAAGAAAAATCGCGGTAACGATTTCAGCAGCGATAACTATTATCGTTACCGGCCATATCCAAAGTGCCTGATTGAACCCGGTGGCAGTGAGCAGCTCGGCGACGTTTGCAGCAAAGGCTTTAACGATCAAAAGCTTCGCCCCGGCCGTAAAGAGAAATAGCGCCGCCAGACCAAAGCGACTGATTGCCGCGAGCAAATGGAAAAGTTTGCGTCGGTTCATACGCCGTTTCACCTGATGGCAACTGCGGTCTGCCGCCGCACAGTGCAGTAAGGCTATGCCTTACCGGTAGACCAATATTGTTCCGGAGGCTGTACCTCAAACGCTGGTCGAGGCATAGCCTTTCCGCACGGATTGCGGCAAGCCGCGAAAGTAAACAAAAGTGAAATCAGCTCTCAGAAAGCCTACCTCTCACTTCGCCAGCGCGACCACCTTCTCAGCGGCGTCCTTCATTCCGTTGGCGACCGTGAAGTTCAAACCAGACTCACGAATCACGCGCTGGCCCTCTTCAACGTTCGTTCCCTCCAGACGCACCACGACCGGAATCTTTATGTTCAGTTTCTTCGCCGCCTCGACAACTCCGCGCGCGACCATGTCGCAACGAACAATACCGCCGAAGATGTTTATCAAAACTGCCTTGACGTTTTCGTCTGCCAGCAGAATTCGAAACGCCGCCTCAACTCGTTCCTGCGAGGCGCCGCCGCCCACGTCAAGAAAGTTTGCCGGCTTGCCGCCCGCGAGTTTGATGATGTCCATTGTAGCCATCGCCAGTCCAGCGCCGTTGACCATGCAGGCGATGTTGCCGTCGAGCTTGATATAGTTGAGATCGTATTTCGACGCTTCGATCTCGAGCGGATCTTCTTCGTTCAAATCGCGCAGGTCGAGAAATTCCTGGTGACGAAACATCGCGTTGTCGTCAAAGTTGACCTTGGCATCGAGCGCTATCAGCCGGTTGTCCTTAGTTAAAAGGAACGGATTGATCTCCATCAACGAAGCGTCCATTTGCTCGTATGCCGAATAGAGTGCCTGCATGAATTTTACAGCCTGTCCAATTAACTCCGCGGCGATGCCCAGACCGAAGGCCAGCTTGCGGGCCTGGAAAGCGCGGAACCCGACGGCGGGGTCCACCGTTTCCTTCAGGATCTTTTCCGGCGTGTTGGCCGCGACTTCTTCGATGTCCATCCCGCCGGCTTCCGAAGCCATGAACACCGGCCGCCCGGAAGCACGATCGAGTACGATTCCCAGATAGAATTCTTTATCAATCGGCAATCCTTCTTCGACGAGGAGCACGCGCACCTCGCGGCCTTCTGGTCCAGTCTGGTGTGTGACCAGCTTCATACCGAGCATCTTTTGCGCCAGCTCGCGAGCTTCGTCCGGACTCTTTGCCAGCTTCACGCCGCCGCCCTTGCCACGACCGCCCGCATGAATCTGCGCCTTGATGACGACTACCTCAGTACTCAATTCTTTCGCCGCCTGGTACGCCTCCTCAGGTGAGCGGGCGACCAGGCCTCGCGGCACCGGCACGCCAAATTTGCTCAGCAGTTGTTTACCCTGGTACTCATGAATCTTCATTCCCGCGTCCTCAGCGATGATCGATAAAATCGATTCGAAAAATTATTCCCTGAATATTACTTGAATATTGCCCGATTGGAGCGCAGTGAGTTTAGCGGTACAAAACAGATGACTGCAAGCGGCGAGTAGGAGCAGAATGTCGCATTACGCCAGAGCGGGGCAGTAGCCCGCGCGTTAGCAAGGGCGTCTCTCGATCGTGCGCCCTTACGGTCGGGCTACTGCCCCGTCCAATCAAGCAACGGGCGATGGCCCGCCTGAAGGAGGTTCGGAATGAGCGACGTAACAGTTACCTCTCTGCCAAACTTGAAGAACGAAGTGCGCTATGGAGACGAGCAGACGCTCATCACTGATGAGCCCGTGGAGATTGGCGGAGAAGGCGCGGGTCCCGATCCTTATACGCTGCTGCTCGCCGCGCTTGGGAGTTGCATCTCCATGACTACGACGCTGTACGCGAGAAGAAAAGGTTGGCCGCTCGAGCGCGTGACCGTGCGTCTGCGACAGGAGCGAATTCACGGCAAGGACTGTTTGGAGTGCCTCAACTCTCCGGAAGGATATGTGCACCGTATACAGCGCGCGGTTTCGTTTGAAGGCAAACTTGATGAGGAACAACGCGCACGCTTACAGGAGATCGCTCACAAGTGTCCGGTGCACAAAACGCTTTCTTCACCAATCGTGATCGCTGAGTTAAAAGACTAACGCTGCAGAATTTTTGGCCGCGGCTTTACGCGGATGAACGCGGATTCGGCAGTAGCCCGACCGTAAGGAAGGGCGTTGACGTCGCGGTGCGTCGCCCTTGCTAACGCGCGGGCTACTGCCCCGAATGTCCGCGTTAATCCGCGGCCAAATAGTCCGCGGCTAAATAAAATAAGGGCTTCCAATCAAAGTTGATTGAAAGCCCAAACTGGTCGGGACGCCGAGATTCGAACTCGGGGCCTCACCCACCCCAAGGGTGCGCGCTACCAGGCTGCGCCACGTCCCGTAAAAGTCGCTGCCTAGTATCTCCGCAAAAACTCCGTAAAGCAAACTGTTAGTTTGCGGACGTACGTTACCGAATCTCGTGTAAGGCAAATTGTTAGTTTGCGTCTGAAGTTAGCAGACTCTCAATAGAGAGCGCGAACAAAACCAAGCAAACTAACAGTTTACTTTACAAAACTTTGTTATGATTTTTATCGAGGTTTGGAATTCTTGGCGGGGGCGTCAATCATCGCCAGGATCTCACGCAGTTCTTTAGAGAAGCGTTGCAACGCCTTGCGCTCTTCTGCCGTTCTCATGCCGGCGTTTGAGGATGTCGTCGCTGGTCTTAGATCCGATTCTGCACTTTGAAAGGCGTCGTCTCCAGTATCCTCATCGTCGCCTCCCTCAGCGGAAACTATCTTCAGTTTGCCGCCGGCGCGCAGATCGTTTGCCAGTCGCTTCTTCGCTCCGGCGATCGTGTACTGGTCTTCGTAAAGCAGTTCCTTGATTCGCAGGGCAATTTCCACATCGCGTTTTCGATAGACTCGCTGACCGGCGCGGTTCTTCTGCGGTGCGAGCATCGTAAACTCCGACTCCCAATAGCGCAGCACGTGCGCTTGCACGCCGGCGAGTTCGCATACCTCACCGATCTTGAAGAAAAGCTTTTCAGGTATCGCTACTGCGGAACGGCCCATAATGTAAGACGGTCGACGAAAGGTTCTTCCTGATCGGGATTTGCAGGATAGAAATCAAAGGAAGACTAGTGGCAGGATTGCCAGCAGCCCAGCGAGCCGACATGTTACTGCCAGCAGTTTGGCGTGTCAACAGTTACACTTAGGTGGGGTTAGTTAAAACGAATTCTTAAAGGTATCGCCTAAAGGGTCAGTTGCCTCAACCTTGGTGAACGGCCAAGTGGGTTCGGGAAAAAGTAGCGGCTTGGATTTGGTTAGGAGTATAAGAGCTCCGTGATGATTCTATTTCTGTTAACTGTCAGCACTGCGGCGTGGTTATTGGTATTTAGCGAATCAACTCGCAAACGTGCGTCGCAATCGTTCTGGCCGGCGCTCATTCGGAACCCGGAAATAGAAGGATGGGTCAACTTTATCCTGGTGTTAATAGTCGCCCTGGTCTCAACCCTGTTCCTCGCCATTGCCCTACGCGCGGTGCTACTCAAGAGGTGATCAGTGAGACGCGACCCGCCAGACTTTTACGCGATGTTTTCAGAATCGGGAGACGATCCATTAGAAGGCCCGGTAGACGCGTCTTACTCGCCAAGCTATAATCCGCCTTCTGGTTGAGCATCCACTGCCGCGTTCCGGAGGATTTTTTCACACCGTGACCACTTCCCCACTCCTAACGTCTCCAGCGTCTCCCAAGGTTTTCCAACTTGCTTCGCGACTCGACGACATTGGTTTCTCTGACATCGTTAATATTCGCAACCGCAT
>DASYMB010000026.1:0-14641 GCA_036009285.1 Pyrinomonadaceae bacterium
CTTGATTGGGTCGAGCGTGCAGACTTCGTTGCGGAGTACCCGACAACGATGACGCGCGATGAATACATCGATAAGTTGTTCACGCGTTCCGGGGCGACGCCGACAACAGCGGAACGGAACCAGGCATTGTTTGCTTACGACAGCGGCGGCAGTGTGAAGGAGAAGCGGGCCAAAGGAATCAGGGCGGTGATCGACACGGGCGCGGTCTACAACGCGCAATACAACGCGGCGTTTGTGTTGATGCAATACTTCGGCTACCTGCGGCGCAATCCCAACAACGCCCCGGACAACAACTTTTCGGGCTACGACTTCTGGCTAACGAAGATGAACCAGTTCAGCGTGACTGGAGAAGACGTGCGCGATGCGAACGTGGCCCTGGCCCGAGTGAAGCGGGCTGAGATGGTTAAGGCGTTCGTCGTCTCTGGTGAGTATCGCGGCCGGTTCGGAATTGGAGACGGCTCGCGGGGACAGCAGTTTGGTCCCATTACCGAACCGGAGCCGGAAGCGAGTTGGCGGAATTCGATAGGAGAAGTAGCGACGGCTTTGCGTATCGCTTTCCTCCCGACTTTCCCCTATCGCCTCGGATAGACTCTGCGGCGATAACCAGAATAGGGCCGGCACGAGCATGAGAGTTTGCTCTGGCCGGCCGCTTTTCTATCGAGCCGCTTATCGACGATGCAAAATCGCTGGCAAGTGTTGTCGGTTACGGCTGTATGCTAAATTACGTCCGTCGAAGATGAGTCCCAATGCTACCGGGTTATCGTGCCACTAACCGATGCAAAAATACCGTCCGATCCTAATCATCGCGAGCGTGTTGCTTGCCGCAATCGTTGGCGGCACACTGCTTTTCAAATCCGGTCGTAACAAAGATCCATTCACCCTCTCAGGGCCTCAGCAGTCTCCTTCGCCACAAACTGAACGACAACGCACGCTTCCTGTGGAAACCATCGTGACGCTGGAAGAGTTTGGCGACTACCAGTGTCCACCATGTGGCGCGCTCCATCCCACACTTAAGAAGTTGAAACAGGACTTGGGCCCCAATCTCAATTTCGTTTTTCGGAATCTCCCACTGACTACAATTCACAAGAACGCTCTTACGGCCGCGCGGGCGGCGGAGGCGGCCAGGATTCAGAATCGCTTTTGGGAGATGCATGACCTCTTGTATGAGAACCAGGAGTTATGGAAAGAAGACATTAATCCCAGAACCATATTCGTCAAGTTTGCGGCCGACCTTGGCTTAGACACCACGCGTTTTGCTCAGGATATGGACGATAAACAGGTGCAACTGCGGATCGAGGCCGACCAGGACGCAGCCTCGCAACTGGGAATTATTGGAACTCCCACCGTTCTTATCGACGGACGCCAAATGCGCCCGGAAGTCACCACTCCCGAGGGAATTCGGAAGGGAATTGAACTGATGATGGCGCGAAAAGTTAAGCCGACGCCCTAGACGCATTTTGGGGGCGGTCAGCTACGCGATCGAATCGAACTTAAGCTCAACGAGTTAACTTTGCTGACTGCTTCATTAAAGTTAGTTAACCTCAAGTTTTGGTTGACATTCTAAGCAAACCCCACTTATATTGGCACGCCCGTGCATCGCCTTCTGGAATTAGGTATTCTGGTCGTGCTGTTGATCAAACAACAGGTCAATAAATAGACGATTGCTCGCATGTTCAAACTGAAACGCCTCGAGATCACCGGGTTCAAATCCTTCGCGGACTACACCGAAATACTCTTCACAGGAGACGGAATTACCGCCATTGTCGGGCCTAACGGCTGCGGCAAGAGCAATGTCGCGGACGCCATCGCCTGGGTTTTGGGCGAGCAGCGCGTCAAACATCTGCGAGGCGGCGCGATGCAGGACGTTATCTTCCAGGGCTCTCGAAATCGCCAACCGAGTGGGATGGCCGAAGTAGTCATGCACCTGGTGCGCGATGAAGCGGTCGAACACGAGCCTGATATTGAGGACATTGATTCCACTCTCGAACTGCTCGATGATCAGGTCATAGACATTGACGCGGTCATTCCGATCGAAGCCGCGCAGGCTCAGGAGGAAACTCCGCAAGAACCTGTTGTTACCGATCCGCTGTCGGTAAATCCGGAAGCTGTTGCTGCGACCAGCGCGGAAGATGCGACAACCGCAACCATCGTCACGCCGAAAGTTCAACCCAAACGACATTGGCGACGCCGAAACCTCGCGCTGGAGTTTGCGCCCGGCGAAGCCGTTTCCGTTACGCGTCGTCTCTACCGTTCCGGCGAGAGCGAATACCTCTTGAACGACCGGCCTTGCCGTTTGCGCGACATCCAGGATCTTTTCTCGGGAACCGGTCTGGCGGGTGGGCATTACGCCATCATCGAGCAGGGACGCATTGGCCAGATTCTTTCCGCGAAGCCGATGGACCGTCGCACGATAATTGAAGAAGCTGCGGGCATCACAAAGTTTCGCGTGCGGCAGCGGGCTGCGGAGGCGCGGCTGGATTCGGCGCGTACAAATCTTTCGCGCCTTTCAGACATAATTTCCGAAATCGATCGCCAGGTAAATAGTCTGCGACGCCAGGCTGCCAAGGCGCGGCGCTACCAGGTATTTCGCCAAGAGTTGCGCGAGTTGCTGCGGCACGTGTTCGTTGCCGAGGATCGGAAGCTTACCAGGCTTCTCGATGAAACCCAGGCAAGACTGCACGAAGCCAGCGCCATGGAACGTAGTGTGGCCGATGATCTCGAGAGACAGGAAGAGGCCGCTCGAGGTGCGACACACGATGCGCGCAAGACGGAAGATGACCTTGCCGCTGCGCGCGCCGCCGCCGCCGCGGCTGTACTTCGGCGCGATCGCCAGACGCGAGAACACGCTTATCAGGAAGAGCAGGTGGTCGCTCTCGAAAAACGAAAGAATGAAGTAGGCGCAGAAATCGATGCGCTTTCCGAACGCCTCGTTCTGGTTGAAGCCGAATGCAAACGGCTCCAGGAAGATGATGCCAGACTTACAACCGAAGCTGAGCAGAGTGTAGCCAGTTTACGATCGGCCGAAGAGTCGTATGCCGAGAAGCTCTCCATAGCGTCGCAAGCCGAAGCCGAAATCGAAAGTGCGCGCGCTGATTTACTTAAGCACACTGCGGTTGCCGAGCGACTGCGCGAGATTGCACGTCAGCTCGAAGGCACACTTGAGCGTCTTGGTGTTCAGGCGGAAGGTCTGGCGCGCGAGGGTGAACGTGCCGCCGCGCAATATGCCCAACACAAGTCAGAAGCTGATGCGTTCAGTGATGAGATCAAAGCGGCCAGAGGACATATCTCGACTCTGAACGCCGAACGCGAACGCGCCGTCGATGCCGTGGTCCAGGGTCATGAGGCGGTCAGCGATACTGAAGCAGAGCTCACTCGTGTTCGTGATGAGTATTCGAGAACCAGGCATCGTCTGGAAAGTTTGAAGGAACTTGACGACCGCCGGGCTTACTATTCTTCGGCCGTACAGTTGATGTTTTCGGAGGACAGTGCGCCGCGCGACTTCCATTTCATCGGCACGCTCGCCGATGCCCTTAACGTTGAAGCCAAGTGGGAGCGGGCCGTCGAGGGTGTGTTTGGTTCCTCTTTGCAGTCTATTGTTGTTCCAACTCCGGACGATGCTGCTCGCGCCGCGCAGTGGTTACGAGAAAACAACGGCGGTCGCGCGAGTTTCCTGGTGGCGGGACTTCACGGTGGCAGCGAAGAGACCAATGCGCAGATGAACGCGTTGGCGTGTCGAGTTGAGGAGCGGCCAGCCCTCTCGATCTCTTTTGCCGGCGAAGCGATTGCCGACAACCTGAAAATTTCTGATTTGCTGGGAGCGCCGCGCGAACTCTTGTCTGTTCTCGGTCGCACTTTACCGGAGAAGATGAACGCGCGCCTCGCGGCTAATCTCGACGATGCTATGACGAAGTCGCTTGCGACCGGCGAAGTTTTTGTAACGCTTAACGGCGATTGGGTTGCGAGCGGTCAGTTTGTCAGCGCCGGCGACGCGCGCGCACTCGAGGAAGGCGCGGGCCTGCTGACTTTCAAACGAGAACTGCGGGAACTGGAAGCGCGCGCGGAAGTTCTGAGTGCCGAGTCAACCTCCGCTGAAGAGTTGGCTAAGCAAGCGCGAGCGAATCTTGTCGATCTCGAAGATGCCGTACTGATTTTGAATGAGGCGATTGGTCGCGAAGAACGAGAGGCGATGGCGCGCGAAGTTACCGCCACCGGCTTTGCTCACGAAATAGAACGCGCCGAACGCCACCTGCGCGTGGTTGCCGATGATGCTGGGCGCGTTGAGCAGGAACGTGCCGAGGTCGAAAGGCGTCGCGCGGCGGCGATTGTCGATGCTGAAAACTCGGAGGGGGCCCGCCTCGCTGCGACTGAGACGGTAATTGCAGCGACATCACTGCTTGCCGAAGCGCGTCGCTCAGCGGAAATCGAAAGCGAGGGTTTAGGCGGACAGCGAGCGGCAGCCGCGGCTGCAACCGAGCGGAGACGCGGCACGGCCGCTGAGCTGCGCCGCATGGAAGCCGAATACGCAGACCTTGCAAACCGGGTCGAGCGTCATCGTTTAGAGCTCGTGGAAATGGCTGAGCGTATCGCGACGCTGCGTGCGTCAATCGCGGATCTGGAATATCAGGCTAGTAACGTTGCCGAGGAGAAGGAACGAGAAGAACAGGAAATCGCCGCGCTGAGCGCTGGTCTTGAAGAAGCTCGC
Source organism: Pyrinomonadaceae bacterium (assembly GCA_036009285.1). Lineage (GTDB taxonomy): Bacteria > Acidobacteriota > Blastocatellia > Pyrinomonadales > Pyrinomonadaceae > PSRF01. The sequence continues at coordinate 4,703 of DASYMB010000026.1, forward strand.
GAACAGGCCGACAGGTTAGCTGGACAATTGTCCGACCTGAACCGTCATGCTGCCGAAGTGCGCGACGCGCGTGCGGGGATCGAAGTTCAACGCGCTGAAGCACAAGCCCGCTTAACATTTGTTCGTGAAAACTGCGCGTCGGAGTTAGGTCAGTCGCTTGAAGATCTGGCCCGAGAGCAGCCCATAGATGATGAGTTTGATCTTGAGTCGGCCCAGAGTCGAGTAGAGGAGTTGCGTACGCGGATTGAAGGCTTTGGCGGCGTTAACATGATGGCCCTGGAAGAGCTGGCGGAAAATGAAGCGCGGTTGTTGTTCCTGACAACGCAGCGCCAGGATATCGTGGACAGCATTCACTCGACCGAAGAAGCGTTGCGCGAAATCAAGCGACGCTCTCGTGAAAGATTCCGTCACGCGTTCGAGCAGATTAACAAAAACTTCAGCGAACTTTTCCAGGAGCTATTCGGTGGCGGCAAGGGCGAGATGAGTTTGATCGAAGCTGACGACGTGCTCGAGTCCGGCATCGACGTGATCGCTCAGCCGCCCGGCAAGCGTCTTCAGAACGTGCTGCTACTTTCCGGCGGTGAGAAAGCGATGGCGGCGCTGGCGTTGGTGCTGGGAATTTTTCATTATCGTCCTTCGCCGTTCTGTTTGCTCGACGAAGTTGATGCGCCGCTTGACGAAGCAAACGTCGGACGCTTCACCGATAAGGTCGCGCAAATGTCGGCAAACACGCAGTTCATCGTTATCACTCACAACAAGCGGACCATGGAGATGGCGCGCGCGCTGTATGGCGTGACTATGCAGGAAGTGGGCGTTTCGAAGCTTGTTTCCGTAAGGTTTGAGTAAGACTTGTCAGAACCACCTGCGTGAGCGGGTGGCTTGGACGCATTGACCCTCCCCTTAGGCCGACCCCGGCTGCCGGCCACCCGCTACTGCAGGTGGTTCTGACTCTACTTGCTTATCTCGCTTCTGTCGCTAGAATGACAATGCGCGCATGACAGGAAATACAACTTCCAAATATCTACAACTACTCCCCGCCGCTTTCATTATTTTGATCGCGGCGGTTGCTGGTCATGGGCCACTCAACGCTGCGCAGACAAAGACCAACGAGCGCAAACAGGAGACTGCGCCTGCGTCGCCCGCCGCCGCCCCCACTCCGCAAAGGCGCGAGGAAAACAAGAAGCCCCCCGACACCACTCGCTACTCCTACGAATTCATTCAGCCGGAATTTCTTATTCGTCACATCGTGATCGATCACGATGCGACGGGTCGCGGCAAGATTACGTTTGAACGCAAAGGCGAGGAGTCTTCGATTGAAGAACCGATCGAGCTGTCCCTGGGCGCGCTCGGCCGCGTGTTGGGAGCGTGGACGCAGCTTCAGTTTTTGGAGTCGACGGAAAACTACCAATCGGACCGGCAGTTCGCTCACCTTGGCACGATGCGCCTGAAAATGGAACGCGACTCGCGCAAGCGAACCGCGGAATTCAACTGGACCAACAACAAAGACGCGTCGTTGTTAGCGAACGAGTATCGTCGCGTGGCCGACCAGGCGATCCTGATATTCGACATCTCAGTGGCGCGCGAAACCCAACCGCTGAACGCGCCGAAGTTGATGGAAGAAATCGAGCTGCAACTCAAGCGCAACGGTTTGTCCGATCCGCAACAGCTAGTCCCGCTCCTGACAGACATCTCCACCGACGAGCACCTCCCGCTCATCGCCCGCAACCACGCACTCCGCTTGATTAAGAAGATCGAGAACTAACAAAGTTCTCGCGGACCGGTCAAACGTCAAGAGTCCTGCTCGCAAATGTGTTGGAATGGTCCGTTAAGGGAAAAATCATTTGACTTGTCCTTCAGCCTTGGCATATCGTCTGGCTCACGTAGTAGTTCTTTTGCAAAACTCTAACGGCTGATTCCCACAGCTGCCTCATAGCAACTAGCCGATTCAGCCGAGCGAATGCCAAGTCATAGTTAACGCTGGAATTGTTTGGACCGTGGAGTTTAGTCTCCGCTGGTTAACTGCAGTTTTTAACCGTTCCGCCTCATCTCAAAGGAGAACCTAACATGCCCACCGAATCAGGAGATATGAAGCTCCTCGGCAACTTCCGCAGTCTCATCGATCACGTTTCCGCCGAGCCGGACTATAACCCTTCGAACCCTGGTCTGACCAAGTCCGCGCTCGAAAGTCTATACACGGCGGCGCAGGCTGCGGTCGCTGAAGTAGCAACTAAGATCGCCCCCCACAAGGTCGCGATCAACGAACGTCAGACTGGCTTTGAAGATCTGCCAAGGCGGGTCGGCAACTCATTTCGCATGGTCAAAGCTTCAGGCGCCGACAAGAAGATCCGGGACGACCTCGAGACTTCTCGCCGCAAGCTTAGCAGCAAGCGCAAGTCTAAGGCGGTGAAGGACGATCCGAATACACCCAAAGATGAGGCGGCGGCCACGCATTCGGCCTCGCAGATGAGTTATGACAACCAGGTAGGGAATCTGCAGAGTTACGTCGCCCTCTTGAGCAACATCGCGTCATATCAACCAAACGAGAACGAGTTGAAGGTAAGTTCGCTGCAGGCGCTTACGCTTGATCTAAAGGCCAGAAATGATGCCGTCATCGCGACCTTCGTGCCGCTGGGCCAAGCGCGGGGTAAGCGTGATCAGTTGCTTTACGCGGCAGATGGCTCTGTCGTCAACACTGCCTTAGGCGTCAAAGCGTACGTGAGTGCGGCGTTTGGAACCAACAGCCAGCTTAACAAACAGGTCAAGGGAATAAAGTTCGACAGGAAACGTAGAGTCTAGATGAATCGGAGCGGCCGAGCGACCGGCCCGACAAGGTGCACGCTGGGCCCGACATGATGCAGGTCCGGCCTACCTCAGTGCGCGACCGACCCGCCGCAGTGCATAACCGGCTCAAGGTAGTGCATGACCAGTTCGCCGTAGTGCGCGACCGGCTAAAAATAGTGCAACAGCGGACTGAGGTAGTAAATAATCGGCTCGCTCACGCGCATAACGAACCGAAGATAGTGCATAACCGATCTGAAAGAGTGCACAACCGGCCTGACAGGCTGCATGGTGGCAGTCGCAGCTTGCGTGACTAAGTCAGGTTCACACGCATGGGTTTGTAGGATTGCCCGAGTTGCCGGCTGCTGTCTTCACGCCCAGGTCATTTTTCAGAAGTTCGGAAGGAAGAGATGGAAACTCCTGAATTCAAAATGAGCGCACCAACGGGAATACGGTCAGCTTCTCCGATGACTGCGGCGGCTGAGCGCCGGCTAAAGTGGCAGGAGTTGGCACTTCGCATCGAGCACTACAAGTACTACCTCACCAGAGCTTTGCACGTGACTATCTTTTTTTACGCGATCACGGGCGGGGTGCTGGGATTCTACTTAAAGGGTCCCGCTGCCTTTCAGATTTCACAACCTCGCTCCCCCACTAACGCGGCGTCTCCAACTCACGCGGAAGATGAGTTGAGAATGCAAACTAAGCGGGAAGTGCAATATCGACAGCAACTGGAATTGTTCCTCTTACTTCCCATTTTGATGGGTGCAGTGCTCGGCGGTGTCTTCCTTTATGGTGCCAGACTGCAAGAGGACGCCGTCGATACGATGGAGCACATCCGGGAAGATCTTCGTGAGCGACTGGGAGTGGATGTTGGCGAACTTTATGACGCTCAGCTCTTAAATATCCTCCTTCGGATCTTTGGATATATCTATTTTTGCGTAGCGATATTACTGGGATTCTTGCCACATCTTAATCAGAATCCCACCTCGCGAATTTTCAAGATACTGGCGATAGGGGTTTTCGTGCTCGGAGTATTGTTGCCCTGGATTGCAAAATGGCTCAATCGCATTCTTAAAGTTCGAAGAAGAAAGCGAATGCTCAAGATAATCCAATCCTGGCGTAGACAGCCTCCTGATTTCTCAGATGGCCTACATACCGACTTCTATTACGAATTGCGTTACTACCTCGGCGAAGAAATAACTACGGAATCTTTCGACGAGAAGACGAAGAGTTTCCGGGATAAATGGACTGCCAGGAACCCACAATCATACTTCCGAAGAGACGTCACATGATTCTGAATACTCACATGCAAAAGCCCCAGGAGAGAGACGATCTGATGCGTCCACCAGCAGAATCGAGCCCGACCACACCGGAACATAAAGATCACCTGTGCAGGATGTATGAACAATGTCGCAATGACCTGCGGCACCTTCGCTCTGAGAGGTCAACGGCCTCAAACATGATCCTCGTGACCTCCATCGGCGTGATCGGTTTTGTAGCGCGTAAAGAGTTGGTCTATGAAGACTGGCCTCTAACGTGTGGTCTGATCGCCATAGGCCTCTTCGGCACGATGTTTACAGCCAACCATTTTCAATGCATTCAGCGCTGTAAGGCCAGGGCTGAATATTATCTTGCGTGCCTAAACACGGCTCTCGGTCTCGAGAAAACTTCAGAAGCAGAAAAAAGCGCAGGGGTTAAGATAATTACCGCGTGCCCCCCTGACTGGAAGGATGATGAATGGCCCCGGCTGCGAGAAATAAGCTTCCGCAGTAAGATTCGAGTACTTTGGCCTTTGGCGATTGCCCTAATCGGCGTAATCGCGAGCACCTACATTTTCTATAGACTGTCGCCGAAGAGGTAGCAGGATCCTACCAATCTCACAACTCAAAAGGAGAACTACCCATGAGATCTAATTCCTTAACTCTCCGAATCGCGCTGGTGTGTGGCGTGCTATTGCTATCGCTAAGCGCAACCTCTGCACAAAAGAATAAATCGCGAAAGCATCAAACCACGGAGGCGCAAACACCAAAGACTGCAACGCCATGTCTGTGTCCATGTCCAGCGCCGCCGCCATCTTCGCTGGCAGGCAGTTACACTCTTGATGATCCCGGTGCCACTGAAAGGGTGAAGGCCGCGATAGAAACGGCCGTGAAAGGGCTATCGGTTCTGACTAAAAGCACAGTGCGTACCGGGCTCGAAAAAACGAACCTTCCTCCTCCCAACCGCTTGAGTATCTCTTTCAAGTGCGCCGAGGTGAGCATCACGACGGATATCGCGGGAGAGGTGAAAACCTCCACCGACGGTACTCAGAGGGATTGGACAAGGGGTAAAGACAACTACAAGGTGAGTACGATCTGGGACCAAGATAAACTCGTGCGTACCTTCAAAGGTAGCGAAGCCGAACGGGTTAACGTCTACAGCCTTGGAGAAGGAGGCGCCACTTTGACCATGCAGGTGACCGTAATCCGGAAGGCCATCTTCGGCGGTTTCAAGCTTGCTTACAATTTAGTCTACCGGCGAGCCCGATAACGACTAGTTTGTAGGACCAACATTCTCGTCTGTCGCGCAGAAGAACCTGCAAGGCAGCGATGTGCGATTCCAGAATTTCAAGTATGGAAGAAAAAGGAGCGGGCAGTGAAGTAAAAACACACGAGCCCCTTAAATTAGACACTATCGTTAGCGAGTTTGCAGAATTCCATGACGCGGTTTTCTGCCCAGAAGCGATCGGTGTCGCCATTGTGGTTTGAGGAAATGAAGGCGACGTGTCCACCCTCTTTTGGACCAATCAGGAGGAGGTAGGGATTGTCGGCAATGGCCGGCTCGCGGAGTGGCGCAAAAGGAATGAAGGGGTCGTCCTGGGCGTGGATGATCAAAGTAGGGATGCGAATGTGATCGATTACGCGAGTGGAGCTTGAACGGTAATAGTAATCCGCCGCGTCGATAAAGCCATGGGCCACCGAGGTAAAGCGATCGTCAAAACCCCGCAGCGTGTTCACGCTTCGCAGCCCGCTGATATCGTAAAGCTCCGGATAAAGCTTATGGTTAATGCGAATTCGTTTCTTCAAACGACGCACGAAGTCCTGTTGATAGATCCAGTTTGAGCGTTTCATGATCAGGTCCGCGGCCGCGTTTAGATCGACCGACGGGGACACAGCGCAAACGCCGACAATTTCCCTGGGCGCGTTGTCGCCATATTCGCCTGCAAGTTTCAGTACCAGATTTCCGCCCAGCGAGAATCCCACCAGAAAGAGTCTGGTCAAGTGATCCTTTTCCAGCAGTTGCCGCACCACCGCGTCGAGGTCCGAGCTCAAGCCGCCGTGATAGATCGTCGAGGTCAGATGTTCGGTGCCGCCGCAATTGCGAAAATTCACTCTGACGATATTGAACCCGGAGTGAAAACCCTTCTCAGCCATGGCCTGCATGTAGCTGGATGAAGTAGAACCCTCCACGCCATGCCAAACGACGATGGTAGGGTGTTCACTCGGGTTGGTTTGCCAGCGGCAGTGGGCCAGAATCTTGACGCCAGGCGCCACTTCAAACAAACGTTCCTGATCTCTTTCAGAAGCAAAACGAAATCGCCGCGGCCAGAGATAGGCGGCGATCGTTTGCGCATGACCGTTGCGAAAAACGGGATGTGGTTTGAAGGGAGTGTTCGCAAACGCTTGGGCTACGTTTGCGAGAAATGCTTTGGCGGTGGCGATGCCGGCGGGAAACTTGGTTACGTCTTCCACAGAGCTTGGTTCGATATGGCTCAGCTCGATTGACTGAAACTCCATCATCATGAACCTATGCCGGATGGGAAGCAAACTAAGCCAACCATGAGATTACCAGTGGGTTGGCTTGGGAGGATTCCGCTTAGTTTACTAATTCAAGCGTGACGTCTACGGTTAAGGTCTCTTTATTGGGATTGAGATGAGTTTCCACCCGCGGCGGCGGTTTGCCCACCGCTTGTCGCTCCTCGAAGAGTCTTTGCATCGCATTTCCCAAGTCGCTCTTGAAAAAATCCTCCAGGTAACCCTGATCGAAAATTTCGCCACGCCTAAGTCTCCAGGCGCCTCTAAGCGCCTTCGCATCTCTCTCCGTGAGTCCCTTGAAGAGTAAACTGCCCATGCGATACTGCGGTCCCTCGCGAACTTCGATCTTGTAAACTACCTGCCGTGCGTTGTCGTCAAACTCAGGTGTCGGTCGCACTCTTACGTCCAGGTGGCCTTCACGTCCGTAAGCTTTCATCACAGCCAACACGCCCTTGTCGAATTGCAAACCGTTGGCAACCTCTCCCGGTTTCGCTCCCAGAATTTGGTTCAACTGATCCGCGGTCAGCGCGTTGGCGCCGGACCAGTCAGCCGGGCCCCATGAATAAATCAAACCCTCGTCGACGGGAATGGTTACGTCGACTCCGTTTTTACACTTCGGGTCCGGCAGGCCCATAGGGGCTGCGAACTTCGCGCGCAACTGCCCGGCCTCTCGATAAATCGCGTAGAGTTTCATGCCGGCAAAGGCGCGGACCAGTTCGCTCGAGTAGTCAGCGTCAGCCATTTCTTTTGCAGTGCCAACCAACTTTGCTTCGGAAATATTCTTCGCCCCGGGAAAATGAAACGTGCAAATTGGCAGCTTGACGCCCGTCACGCTGAAGACATGTCCGAGCACACGGCCTGACAGATCCGAGGACGCAAGGTAAGTAACGGTGCCGGGCAGTTTGTGCTCGGCGAGGAGTTGCTGCAAGGCGCGAGTGATCGCTTCGGGAGTTTTTCCGAGGTTCGGCGCGTGGCCGGCAAACGCCGGCACTTCACGACGCACCGCATCTTGCAGTTGTTCCTCAGTGAACCAGATGAAGTTGTCGAAAACGACAGGCGACTCGCCGCCCCTGGCCTCTTCAACCTGAAAAGTTATGGTTACTTTGTTGCCTACTGTTCGCGTGCGATAGCCGATCTGATTGAAAATGCCGCTGTCCAATAAGCGTTGCGCTGCGGCATCAATTTCTTCAACCTTGAATGGCTGGTCCGGCTTCAGTCCGCTGGTAGCTAAAGCCTGGTCCGGCGTGATCTGCTGTAGTCCCTGGAATTCGATCCGGCCGAGAGTGCGTAGGTCTTGAGCAACCGCGATAGCCGCGGCGGTGAAGACTAGAAAGAGCAATACGAAATGATTTGTCAGTCGCGTCATGAGAGACTAAGTTTAACTTAGCAACAGCGCGGCTAAGAAACAGTCAGAGGCGTGTAACGCAAACTGTTAGTTTGCGTCGTCGGTGGAAAGCTCAAGAGCCGTCCGCAAACTAACAGTTTGCGTTACCTTCATCACTATGGGCACAACCAAGTGGCAGGCACGCACGAGGCGAGATCTGATTATCGAGGTTTGGGAAACGCTCGACTGCGAATCGGTGGGAGCGTCTGAGCTCGAGCGAATACAGGAAGCGCTGCGTGAGAAGTTTGGCGCAGGGGCGCTCGAGACTCCGGCTTCGATTGCCCGAACAGTTGCTGACGAGGGCGCGGTGCTGCGACATCCGGAAGTCTTTGAGTGTGACCTGAAATGGCGTGAGAAGAATCTGGCGCAATCCATTTTCAAGGAGGCCATGGATTTCTCTGATTTGTCGTCGGCGTTTGCGGTGATGGTCAAACTCGAAGAGAAGCGGCTCCAACTCAAAACTAAAAACGAACCAGAGGGACTCAAAAACTTGCGCGACATCGTCGTTGCCGCTCGAACAGAGTCGCAGTTGAGAGCACGCAGCCGGATCATCGACGAGGATCAGAGGGAACAGTCAAAAGAGATCTCCGAGTGGCTACGCGTTTGGCTGCAAGCTCCGGAGTTGTTTTCTGATTGGCTCGACCTGCGGCGACGCTCGCCGGAATTCCGGAAAAAATTTCCCGAGGACTGACTGTCAGAACCTGCGTAAGCGAGTGGCGATTGCTTTAACAGGAAAGCCGCCCGCTAACGCAGGCGGTTCCGACAAGCAGGTTCGCGCTTGCGGCAGGATGCCTGCGCTACCCGGGGTTATTCGTCTTCTTCGCCGCCGCGAATTCTTCCTTCAGCTCTTGATTGGTCGATCACCTTCTGCGCGAGATTGCCCGGGACCGGATCGTAATGTGAAAACTGCATGTGGAACGATCCCCGCGCCGCCGTGATCGAGTTCAGCGTTGACTGATAATTCAGCATCTCAGACATCGGCGCCTGGGCTTTGATGACCTGGTCCTTGCCGCTGGTTTCCATACCTTGAACTCGTCCGCGCCGGGAGTTGAGATCGCCCATGATGTCGCCGCTGTATTCCTGGGGCGCGTGGATCTCCACGTCCATGATCGGCTCGAGGATGGAAGGCTTCACTTTTTCCATCGCCGCCCGAAAAGCTTTCCGACCAGCCGCGCGAAACGAATGTTCGTCGGAGTCGACGTTATGATACGAGCCGTCAATCAACTGCACCTTGAAATCGACGAGCGGATAGCCGGCGATCGCGCCTGCCTTCGCGGCCTCGATGATGCCTTTCTCGATCGCCGGGCGAAATTGTTGGGGCACGGCGCCACCGAATATTTTGTCCTCGAAAACAAAACCACCGCCGCGCGGCAAGGGTTCGAAGATAACTTTGCAATCGCCAAACTGGCCGCGCCCGCCGGTCTGTTTCTTGTGACGTCCCTGCACCTCAGCGCGCGCCGTGATCGTTTCTTTGTAAGGGACCTTCGGCGGATGAAGCGTCACTTCCACGCTATAGCGCTTCTTGAGTTTCTCTACTACCGTCTCGACGTGAAGTTGACCGGAGCCGGAAAGCAGGAATTCTTTTGTTTGCGCGTCGCGGGTGAAATGCAACGCCGGGTCTTCTTCCAAAATCTTGTGAAGCGCGACGCTAATCTTTTCTTCGTCCTGCCGCGACTTCGGCTCAATCGCAAACGCGATCGCCGCTTCCGGATACACGACTGGCTCGTAAACGATGGGCGACTGTTTATCACAGAGCGTATCGCCGGTTTGCGTCTCCTTTAACTTTACACAAGCCACGATGTCGCCGGCATGTGCTTCAGGAACTTTGTCGAGTTGCTTTCCCTGAATCGAGTGCAACATGCCGAGCCGTTCCATTGAGCCACGGGAGGAATTGAGCACCGTTGCATCATTACTGAGCTTGCCGCTGATTACCTTCATCACGTTTATGCGGCCGGCGAAGGGATCGGCAACGGTGCGGAAGCA
>DASYMB010000027.1:0-2555 GCA_036009285.1 Pyrinomonadaceae bacterium
TCGAACAGGAAGAAATATTTGGACCAGTGCTGGCGGTGATAAAGGCCGAGAACTACGACGATGCGTTGAAGATTGCCAACGACACTCAATACGGTTTGACTGGCGCTGTGTACAGTGCCGATGAAGCAAAGCTCGAGCGAGCGCGCCAGGAATTTCACGTCGGCAACCTTTACCTCAACCGCAAGTGCACCGGAGCGCTTGTCGGTGTGCATCCGTTTGGCGGGTTCAATATGTCGGGCACCGATTCGAAGGCGGGCGGCCGCGATTATCTGTTGCTGTTCATGCAAGCTAAAGTCTCGGCGGAGAAGGTAGGGGCCACTGCCAGCCCACTTGAGAAGCGGGCGACAATTTAGACTTGGGAGAGTTGCGGCTTGCGGCCTGCCGTGCGGGAAGGCTATCCCTTCCGGTGCCCTGGTTAGAGGTTGACAGAGGCTACGCCTCCGACTTGAGGCGCGGCCTCTTTCATATTGAGTCCCTAACGGGCCTGTCCGAAAAGTGTCAATGGGCTAAGTACGCTGTCCCAAGCAGAAGCCCGCGCGTTACCAAGGGCTCTGGTTTCTGCCGAATTTCGATCTTGAGCCCTCCCTAACAGTCGGGCTTCTGCTTGGCCAGAAACTGAGCCTTCCGGGACGGAAAGCGGCAAAGCCGCCATAATCATGCAAATAGTTTTTATGGGTACACCGGAATCTGCTGTGCCGTCATTACAGCGCTTGCTGGCGGATGGCCACGAGATTGTCGCTGTCTGGACACAGCCCGATAAGCCGGCGGGGCGTGGCGACAAAATGCATTCGCCGCCAATCAAAGAGTTCGCAGTTGCACACGGTCTAACGATAGAACAGCCTCTGAAGATCAAAACTCAGCAAGCCAAAGATCTGTTTGCGTCGTACGACGCGGATGTGGCTGTCGTCGTAGCCTACGGCCGAATTCTTCCGCCCGAATTTCTACGCGCGCCGCGCCGCGGTTGCATCAATGTGCATTTCTCTTTGCTGCCGCGTTATCGAGGTGCAGCTCCAGCCAATTGGGCAATCGTGAATGGCGAAGCGAATACGGGCGTGACCACGATGTTCATCGAGCAGGAGTTGGATTCCGGTCCCATTCTCTTACAACGCGAAACGACGATCGGCGAAACTGAAACCACTCCCGAGCTGATGCAACGATTGTCGAGTATCGGCGCCGACCTGCTCGGCGACACGCTGGCCCAGTTGGACGAAATAACGCCGCGTCCGCAACACGACCGCGACGCCACGTTTGCTCCCATGCTCCGCAAGACAGACGGCGCGATCGATTGGTCAAACCCTGCAAACGCGATCGAGCGCTGCGTTAGAGGTTTTCAACCTTGGCCCAACGCTTACACGCATTACAAATCTCAGCGGCTAATCATTTGGAAAGCCGCCGTTTCTGAACTCGCAACTGAGATTGTAACTGAACCGGCAACCTCCAGAGCACAAGTTGGCGAAGTGGTTGCGGCGCACGGCGACGATCTAGTCGTCAACTGTGGCGCTGACACGGCGCTTCGATTGGTAGAAGTGCAGCCGGAAGGCCGGCGCCGCATGAGCGTGAGAGATTTTCTAAACGGAACACATCTGAAGACGGGCGATCGATTTGGTGAAGTCTAATTCTGTTTCCCCCGCCCGGCGCGCGGCCTTCGAAATCCTAATGCGCGTCGCCGAAGGCGCTTATGCGTCGGTCCTGTTAGCGTCGAGAGAAGACGATTTGCAGCCGCTCGATCGCGCGCTTTGCCATGAGCTGGTGATGGGCGTGTTGCGCCGGCAGCTTTGGTTGGACCGGCTGATTGAGCACTACGCAAATCGCAAAGTCGCGGAGCTCGATGTTGCGGTCGCTGTAACACTGAGATTAGGTCTCTATCAGTTGCGTTTTCTTTCGCGAGTTCCTGCTTCAGCCGCCGTCAATGAATCAGTAAATCTAATTCACTCAGCACGCCTCCGCTCGGCGGGCGGCCTGGTCAATGCGATCCTGCGCCGCGCCACGCGCGAGGCGGAGGTAGATCCGACAACTAACATCCGCGATCCGCTCGAGCGATTATCGGTCGACACCTCACATCCCGAGTGGCTGATTGAACGTTGGACCAAAGCCTTCGGCGCCGCAGAAGCAGCAGCGTTTGCGCGAGCGAATAACGAGCCGGCGCCGGTGGCGTTTCGAGTTGTGACTACGCACGCGGTTGCAGCGGAAGTATGTGAACGCTTGCGACAATCCGGCGCGGAGTTGGTGCCTTCAAAAATTGTATCCGGTGCCTGGCGAGTAACGGGTGCAGGTAGTCTTTTGTCGGAACTGGTTTCTGCGGGGCAGGTCTACCTTCAGGATGAAGCCTCGCAGCTCGTGGCTGGATCGTTGGACGCGCAACCGGACCAGCGCGTGCTGGACCTTTGTGCGGCGCCGGGAAGCAAGACCACTCACATTGCTGACCTGACCGGGGATTCCGCGCTAATTGTCGCGTCAGATCTGCATAAGCACCGCCTCGGCACGGTTGTTACCACAGCGCAATTGCAGGATTTGAAAAGCATTCGTTGTGTGGCGCTTGACGGTTTACACCCTCT
>DASYMB010000028.1:0-7925 GCA_036009285.1 Pyrinomonadaceae bacterium
GCATATCACGTCGGCGGCTCGGACGATGTTCGGGTGCATTTGAAGACCGAAATGGACTATCAGGTGCGAAAGATTTGGAATGTGATCGCGCGCATTGATGGGACAGAAGAAACAGACCGTTGGGTAATCATGGGCAACCACCGCGATGCCTGGACCTTCGGCGCCGTGGATCCAAACAGCGGTACCACCGCAATGCTCGAAGCAGCGCGCGGTTTTGGCGCCTTGTTGAAGAACGGCTGGAAACCGCGACGCACGATCGTGCTGTGCAGTTGGGACGGAGAGGAGTATGGCCTTTTGGGTTCGACTGAGTGGGCTGAAGACAATGCCGAAGAGTTGAAAGAGAAAGCGGTGGCCTATCTCAATGTTGATTCGGCGGTCTCCGGATCAAACTTCGGCGCGGCTTCAGTGCCTTCGATGTGGAAGCTCATTCGCGGCGCGACGCGCGACGTTAAGGATCCAAAAAGCGGACACAGCGTTTATCAGCAGTGGCAGGATCGTGCCCACGAGCCGCAGCCCGATGCGGATCTAACCGACGCCGAAGCGGGAACTGACACGCCGATTGCCGAGGCGCGAATCGGCGCGCTCGGTTCCGGCTCCGACTTCACGCCCTTCCTGCAACACCTGGGAGTTCCTTCGAGTGATATGGGCTTTGGCGGCGATTACGGCGTTTACCATTCCGCCTATGATTCGTTTTACTGGATGACTCACTTCGGCGATCCGACTTTTGTTTACCATGTTGCGGCGGCGCAGTTGTGGGGAACTGTTGCCATGCGTTTGGCTGAGGCTCCCGGGCTGCCGCTGGATTACCGCGATTACTCCGGCCAGGTGCGCGATTTTTTCGAACAGACCATGAAAATTGCAAAGCGACGCAAGCTTGCCGGCGCTTTCGATGCGGAGCCGATGACCAAAGCCATTGAGAAATTTGCGGACGAAGCGGAGCGCGTCGAGAAAGCCCGTCAGGAAAGCGTCTCAGAAATTGAGCGAACGGCGAGGGACAGAAACCCGAGCGCCGTGGCTAAACTGAAACGCATTAACGATGCGTTGCTCCAAGTCGAAAGATCCCTGACCGACGATCGGGGACTGCGCGGACGTAACTGGTACACGCATCAGATATATGCGCCCGGCACCTACACCGGGTATGCGGCTCAGCCGTTGCCGGATTTTCGTCAGGCGCTCGACGATCGCAATACTACAAACGCGAAAGAAGCGCTTGATAGAATTGTTGAGGCGCTCAACCGCGCCACTGAGACACTGCGAAAAGCGCGCGATTGATTTGGGTCCCAGAGTTAATGTTCGTTCAATGAAATATTTGGAGTTAAGATCACTGCTCCTGATCAGCAGCCCCTAAAGAAAGAGTCCCAGCGGGACGAAATGTTTATAGACAAAAGTCAGGTCTCCTAACCCTCGCCCATTTATGGGCGACAGAAACCGTTTCTCTCCATCGGAGGTAGGAAGGTGACATTGCCTGCTCATTACTACAAACATTTCGTCCCTCTGGGACTTTTTCGAAGACTCGGTTGAACCGATTTGCATTTGATTTACGCGTTAGCGAAGGAGTGGAAGTCTTCGTGCTCTCGGCGATGGCTTGGCGGAAACAGGCTGAACTAAAACAGGTGAGGAGATAGTCATGAGAAAAAGGTTTTTGGGAACGATCATCATGGGGGCCCTGGTTTTCTTGGTAGTTTCACCCATGGCTTTATGGGCGCAACGAACAAGAACTCGCCCGGCCGCGCAACCAACACCAGCGCCCGCGCCGGCTCGAAATGATTTAAAGATAACTTATCGCACGACTACTTCCGGCCAGGCGATGGAAACCACCACGATGCTCAAAGGGTCACGTGAGCGTTCGGAAATGAAGCTGGGTTATGGCCGCGACATCATTAATGTTACGCAGTGTGATCTAAAGCGAACTCTTCAAATCAGCGACAGCGCGAAGAAGTATGTCGTCACTCCCATGGAGAGCGGCGAGTCTTCGGTGAACCCTGGAGCCACCGCAAGCGACAGGTCTGAACCGTCACGGCGTGGCGGTGTTATCACCTACACGACAACCTCTGCTGATACCGGCGAGCGCAAGGAGATGTTTGGTTTCCAGGCCCGCCACATCAAGAGAACTATGGTGATTGAGTCGTCGCCGGATGCATGTAGTCCCATCAAGCAGCGAATGGAAACCGATGGCTGGTACATTGATTTTTCTTTTGGTCTCAATTGCGAACTGGGGCGGTCGCAGATGATGGGTGGCCCACCGGCGCGGGGCGGCTGTCAGGATCGAGTCCGTTTCAACCAGCAAGGCGCGGCGAGAACTGGTTACCCGCTCAGTGAAACCACGACGTCGTATGGTCCTGACGGAAAGGTTCAATTCACATCGACGAAGGAAGTTGTAGAGCTTTCTCGTGAGCCACTCGATGCCGCGTGGTTTGATGTTCCGGCCGGTTACGTCGAGACGAAGAACGTGCAGGAGTTGTATGGCATGCCTTCAATGGAGGCGATGACGTCGCAGATGTCGAAAGCGCGTCCGCCCGCCGAAGATGATCAGAACGAGTCCGTGGGCGGAAACACCAAAGCGCCAGGTGTGATTCGCGTCGGCGTGGTCCAGATAAACAACAAAAGCGGCCGCGAGGTTTCGACACAATCACTCCGCGCGCGACTGCTGGGCGAGCTTCAGGGCAGCGGAGTGGAAGCCGTCTCGCTCAATGCCATCTCACCTGCAGAAGCGCAAACTGAAGCAAACGCGAAGCAATGCGACTTCATTCTCTATACCGACATAACGGCCTTGAAGACATCGGCGGCGAAGAAGCTTGGAGGAATGTTCGGCCGGGCCACAGGCGTTGGCAGTGGAATAGATAAGACGGAAGCGAAAGTGGAATTCAAACTGTTCGCAGTCAGCGAAACTTCGCCGCGCTTGCAATCAGCCGCCACCGCTAAAGAGGAAGGTGACGAAGCAAGTGCGGGCACGGCTATCGATCAGGAAGCGAGACAGGTAAGCGCGGAGGCAAGGAAGAAGAGCCGCAACTAAGTTGACTCCGGACTGAGCTAGCAATCTGCTAGTTCGTCTCCTTTGGTTTGTCGATCTTGCTTTTTCCTTTTTTCTCGACTGCTGGTGGAAGCTTGTTCGCTGCCTGGAGAATTGACTCGGCGTTTTCCGTGAGCTGATCGAAGCTGTTCAGTTCTGCCTCACCTTTTGCCTGTGCCTCCGCAGGTTTGAGTTGCTCGACTATTCGCGTGGCCGCGGCGGCCAGCTTGCGCAGTGTTTTTGGGATTAGCGGATTGTTTTCGTCGCGTGAGCTGACGTCGTCGATGTTCGTAATCGCCTCGTCGAAGATTCTCGCGATGTCGCCGATGAGTTCGGCGCGCGATCCCGAGGGCAGGTCCCCCCAGCTTTCCGAATCCTTCTTCAATTGTTTCGCCCCGGTCGCGTCTGTCACTCCGAGGGCGAGCATCCGGCGATCGGCGGCTTTAATAAACACGTCGATGCGCTTATCAAGGATTTGCGCCTCCTTGACCAGATCAATCTCCTGCGATGTCAGGTGCTCACGCGCCTGAAACGCCGGAGCGGCAGAATAGCCCGAGAGAATGCAAACGATTGTCAGTAACAGAGCTGAGGCACGAACGATCATAGTTTTTTGATTTCTAGTGTGTCCTCTTAAACTGGTCTGTGTAACCTCCGCGTTCTCCGTGGTCGGCACTCGCTAATAGAGATTCACCACCGAGGCACAGAGGACACCGAGGTCACACAGAGAAAATCAAGCCAGGGCACACTCCCAATTCTATGGACTGATTTAGTTTTCCGGCAACGGTTTTTCTATTTCCTTTGCGTCGCTCGACTTCTGTGGGCCATCACGAATAACGGTATGGCCGTAGAAAGAATTTAGCGCTTCGGTGCGACCCTTTCTGGCGAAGTCTTCGATCTCCTTGATCCAAACTGCATACTCGGCCGGCGTGCTGCGCCGCATGATGCTCAGCCGTGGACCATGCGCTCGCAGAGACAACTCCAAACGTTTGTAGAGATCGCGCTTCTTGTTGTTCTCACGCTCAATGGTCTTCATGAAACTAAACACGTCCTCGACGATGGCCCAATACATCCCGGCCTCGGCAGCGGCCACGTCGTATTGTTGTTGCGAAGTTTGGCTCTCGGCGTTGCTGAGGTGAGTTTCAGCGAGCTCAATACTTAATTTGACGCGAGTTTTTTCGTCCTTTGATTCGTTGATCTGGTTGCGTTCCAAACGCGTGATGATTTTCAACGGCGGCGGCGCCGTCTGATCATGTTGAGGCTCCTGAGCGCGGAGGGTGGGCGCATACAGCAAAGCGAGTAGAAGGAAGATGTATTTGCTCCGAAGTATCAGGATCATTGGACGCTGAATTCCCGCTAATTTCAATTCGGTTTGCTGCCGACGGCTAAGGCTGCGTAGGCCGCGCGGCTTTGCGTTTCTGGCCCTGGCCCAATTGAATTTGCCGTCGCAAAGACGGCAGCCTCAATTTCACTTTCTCGATCTCCAATTGGTTTGCTGTCGTATCGGCGCGCGCGAGAAAACTTTCGTAAGCCGCCAGTGCTTGCTCGTATTCTCCAAGATAATCATGCGACGTGGCAATGAAATAATAGGCAACCGTCAGATCTGGTCTCGACTTTAACAGCCACTCGTATTCGTCGAGCGCTTGAGCAAACTGCTTCAGTTCATAAAGTGCGGTCGCCAGGTTTGCATGGGCGGCGTAGTTGTCCGGAGTGGCCGCGATCACTCGACGCAAAACGGCAGCGGCCTCGGCAAAGCGTCGGGCCTGCACGAGGGCAGAACTGTATCCCGCAGCATAGTCGGCATTGGCAGGCTCGATCGCAGCAGCGCGTTTGTAGTAGTTAAGTGAACGATTCGGATCGGCCGTGCGATAAGCGGCCCCAAGTCGCGACAGCAGCATTGCGTTATCAGGGTTCTTTTCGAGGAGCGTCTCCAAAGCTCTACGCGCCGCGACTGGATCGTCGCTATTGGCCGCTTCAATTTCTTCCGGCGTTCCCACTACCTTAAGCGCGCCCTTCACGGAGGACTGCCCAGTGGCAGTCGTTTGATTCAAACCGGCGACTTCCGCAACTCGATGGGCCTCATCAGTGCGGCCTGCCAGTTGGTAGTCGGCGGCGAGTCGGGAGAAGCTCGCCTTGTCTCCTTTTATCAACGGCTCGGCCGCTTTGAGATCTGCGATTGCGAGTTCATTGTCGCCCGCGGCGATATGAATCTCGGCGCGTTCCATCAGTGCCGCAAGATTAGTCGGCTCCAATTCCAACACGCGATCCAGGCTGGCTAAGGCTCTGGTGTTATCTCCTGTAGCGCGTTCGGCCATAGCGCGTAGAAGCCAGGTCGACGCTGGCGCTTCCTTGTCCATCGTCGCACGTCGCGCGAGATCGAGAGCTTCTTTTGCGTCACCCGCTCGTAAACGAACGTCCGCCAGCATGCGCAGCGCCAGGTTGTTTTGCGCCTCGAGTTTGATCGCCTGGCGCAAAGCCGATTCGGCGTCTGTATCACGATTGAGCCGAACCAGCAAAGCTCCCAGAGCCGAGTAGGGAAGTGACCAATCTTTTCGAAGTTCGATCGCGCGACGAAAACCCGACTCGGCTTCTACGGTGCGACCCAGCCCAACCAGAGCATTGCCTCTTTGGAACTCTGCTTCCGCAAACTCCGGCCGCACCTTGATAGCTTCCTCGTAAAATTCCAACGCCTTGAGAAGGTCGCCATGAGCGTGCGCATTTTGGCCACGCTCAAACAGCTTTACGGGATCCGCCGTGCCATCGCCAAAAGGATCGTCCTGCGCTCGCGTCGCGGTGTGACTGCTGAGCAACAACAGTAGAGTTACGGCGAAACACCCGAAGCGGAACCGGGAACAAACGAGCGGTAATGGGCGGTGGATCATGAACACAAAGCGCTACCAGGAGTGAAAAGAAAAATCTGAGGAGATCCGAAATCCTAACATGACAAAACTACTGGCGTCCAAAATTCAGTTGCGGCGAAACGCGCAGCAGCAATTCTGAGATGCTGGTTGCGCTGGTCTTGATGCATGCGATAACATTGCCGGCGTATCCAGTCATCTTAATTTGATAGCACTCAAGCGCACGGCGTACGTGTCTTTATTTTCCGGGGAGCTTAGTTGTGAGCAGTTCGCTAGTTGAGAATACCGAAAAGAAAGTCGCCGGTTCGAACGGCGAGGGCGCAGTGGCTTTAGTGAAAGAGGAGAGACTGCGTCAATTATTTCGCGAAATGCGATCGGTCCTGGTTGCGTTCTCCGGTGGAGTTGATAGCACCTACGTTGCGTACATCGCTAATTCAGAACTGGGCCAAAATGCGCTTTGCGTTACCGGCGAATCGGCGAGTTTGGCCGTGAGAGAGCGGGAAGCAACGGTTCGGCTGGCGAAACAGTTTGGCTTTCGCAGCGAAGTAATCCGCACCGACGAGCTCGAAGACATTAACTACACCGCGAATGGACCTGCGCGTTGTTATTTCTGCAAAGACGAACTCTATAAGAAGCTGGAAGATGCGGCGCGCATCCGGCAAATCGAGTTTATCGTCGACGGATCAACCTGCGACGACCTCGCCGACTACCGGCCCGGCCGCGCCGCAACGAGCAAACATGGCGTGCGTAGCCCCCTAATTGAAGCCGGGATGACTAAGACTGAGGTCAGGGCTTTAAGTCGCAGGATGGGTTTGCCAACCTGGGACAAGCCGGCTAGTCCCTGTCTCTCCTCGCGAATCGCCTACGGTATCCCGGTAACTATCGAACGCCTTTCGACCGTGGATCAAGGGGAAGAGATTCTTCGCGACCTGGGGTTTCAGGAGTTTCGCGTGCGCCACCACGACAGTCTGGTTCGTCTTGAAATTTCTCCGGCTGAAATGACGCATGCGTTGCGAGTGGATGTTATCGACGATCTCGCGCGACGCTTTCGCGAGCTCGGCTTCAAGTATGTGACGCTTGATCTGCAGGGCTATCGCAGTGGCTCGATGAACGAGGTTCTCGTCCAACCGAGCTAATGCGGAACCGCTGAGCCCGTCCTGAACCCGAGGCGCGCGTTGTAGGTTATTGATTCACCCAGGCTGCAGCGCTGGAAAGTTTTAGTGCACTTTTTGAAATCCGACTTTGAAGATCGGAGATGCTAATGGCAAGTTTGCAAAGCACAGTTTACGTTGACGACATCCGCGAGATAAAGGAAGAAAATCCCTTCGAGTCGATGATGTCGCGATTCGATCGGGCGGCCCAACTGCTCAATCTTGACGCGGATTTGTATGCCGTCATGCGTGTTCCCAACCGGGAACTCAAAGTTTACATACCAACCAGAATGGACTCGGGCAGGATCCAGGTTTTTGAGGGATACCGTGTCCAGCA
This sequence comes from Pyrinomonadaceae bacterium, assembly GCA_036009285.1. Taxonomy (GTDB): domain Bacteria; phylum Acidobacteriota; class Blastocatellia; order Pyrinomonadales; family Pyrinomonadaceae; genus PSRF01. Next base: position 7,354 of record DASYMB010000028.1, read on the forward strand.
CAATTTTGCCCGCGGCCCAGCCAAGGGGGGAATTAGATACTCGCCGGACGTCAACCTTGATGAAGTAAGGGCGCTGGCGGCGTGGATGACGTGGAAATGCGCGGTTGTCAACGTCCCTTTTGGCGGTGCTAAAGGCGGGATTATCTGCGACCCGCAGCAGATGTCCATCGGCGAGCTCGAGCGTATGACGCGGCGCTACGCCTCGGAACTGCTGGACTTCATCGGGCCTGAAAAAGACGTTCCCGCTCCCGATATGAATACAAACGAGCAAACGATGGCGTGGATTATGGACACCTATTCGATGCACGCCAGGCATACGGTTACAGCCGTGGTAACCGGGAAGCCGATCGATCTTGGCGGCTCGTCGGGAAGGCGTGAAGCGACTGGACGCGGAATTCTATTCGTCATCAATGAGGCGATAAAGAGATTCCAGATGAAGCCGGAAACCACGCGAGTGGTGGTGCAGGGATCGGGCAATGTCGGCGGAATCGGAGCGCAGTTGCTGCATGAGGCAGGTTATAAAGTAGTAGCGATTTCCGATGTACATGGCGGCATCTACAACCCGAACGGGA
>DASYMB010000029.1:0-6974 GCA_036009285.1 Pyrinomonadaceae bacterium
AGCGGTGGTTGTATAAACAGCGTAATCGAGTTCCCGCCCTTCCTGGTTTGTCAGATGCACTGTCTTGATGAAGCCGGGCGCGCTCGCCAGATCCTGTTGAAAAAACATCGGCGCGTTGATGCCGCGGGGCCATCGTTGCAGGATCGCCGGCCGGTCCTTCAGATGCGGCATCATGAAAGAGCTGATGCGCAGGTAATAACAAAGCAGGTCAAACTTCGTAAGTTTCTCGTCCGGCCAGTAGACGCGTTCAAGGCTCGTCAAATGGACTGACTGACCCTCAACGTCGACTACCAGATCGCCCGTGGGTTGTTTCAGATCGAGAAACTCCGCCACGGATATCGCGGACTCGTTCTTTTTTGACGCGCGCTTCTCGCCTGCCTGCTTTTGCGAAACCGCTTTGGTGGTTGCCATGGTTGCGTTCGTTCAACGACTGCCTGTGTGTTGACTGGGGGATCGGCTGGTAAAGTTATCGAAAAAGTATTTGATTTGCAAAACCGGCGTGTCACGTGTGTGTCACGTTTGGGCCATTAGAATCTGTTGGAATAAGCTTTAATTTCTCTGGGCCCATCTCCGTGAGCTCCGTGTCTCTGTGGTGGATTTACCGGCAAAACACTCACCACGAAGACACCGAGTTCACCGACGATGCACAGAGAAAAACAGCTCGGATGTGTTCTCGACAATCTCATTGGCTTTTGAACCTGTTAAGGGTGTTAATGGAAGCTGGGGTGCGCGAATGACTATGCGAAGGAAAGTTTTGCTCACGCTTCTGGGTGTGGCGCTGAGCGTGGGAATTCTGGGAATTCCGCGCGGTGTCTTTGAGGCAGACGCGCGTTCGCCGGGCCCACCAGCCAGCTCCAGTCAGCGCTTCCGGCTTGATGCGGCCCGAAGCAAGTTCATTGCACACGCGCTGCGCGGCGGCCTGCTTTGGTTCAAGGGTCACGAACATCTTGTAGCTGCGCGTGAATTCTCTGGCGAAGCGCAAATCACTACCGACAAAATCACACCAGCCTCGCTTCAGCTTACGGTAAAGACTGACTCCATGGTCGAAACGAGCGACGCGTTTACCGAGCTGCAAAAACAAATCATCAATCGTGAACTTCGCGAGATCGTTCTCGAGCCTGAGAAATATCCGGAGATCGTTTTCAAGAGTACTGCAGTAACGGGAAAGCCGCTTGGCAACGGTCAATACGATCTAAAGATTGGCGGGAACCTGACGTTGCATGGCGTTACTCGCCACATCGTTATCCCCGCGAAGGTTACTCTGACCGGAAACGATTTGCGCGCGGTTGGTGAATTCAGCATCGACCGCAGCGACTTCAACGTGAAAGCCACCTCAGCTTTTCATGGCATGGTTCGCGTGCGCAATAAGGTGAAGTTTACGTTCGATATCGTCGGACATCGGCTGTGAGGCAGCTCTCTTCCGGCAATCAACTTGAATCTTACACAGGCAGCGGGGGCCAGCCCGCCTTCCCAACCATGAGCTGATAGTTAGTGAGTTTGATTCTTGATTGAAAAGCTTTCGAGGTGGGCTTGACCGAGCTGTTCAAAAAATCTCGAGTTGGGAAGGTGGCCCCGCTCTTTACAACACTTGATGCTAAATCTCATCACTTCATTTGTTCAGAGTTCCGATAACCCTGCGGATGCTGAAGCATCCAGCGCCACGCAGATTCGATGATGACGCGCAGGTCCTGAAACTCCGGGTGCCAACCAAGCTCGCGCTTTATCTTTTCTGAACTGGCGATCAAAACTGCCGGATCTCCCGCTCGTCTGGGGCCCACCCGCACAGCAATACTTTTTCCGGTAACCTCACGCGCGGTTTCAATCACCTGTTTCACGCTGTAGCCGGCTCCACCGCAACCCAAGTTGTAGATTCGATTGCTCGCGTTGCTGCCGTCGTCCAGGACCTTGAGCGCCAGAATGTGCGCGCGCGCGAGATCGATCACGTGGATGTAGTCGCGAACGCAGGTGCCATCGGGAGTCGGGTAGTCATCGCCGTAAACTTCCACAAATTCCCGGTGGCGCGCGGCTGCCTGCAATGCGATTGGAATCAGGTGCGTTTCAGGGGCGTGATCCTCGCCACAGCGTTCGCTGGCGCCGGCCGCGTTGAAATACCGCAGCGATGCGAAGCTAAGGCCGTAGGCTTTCTGGTACCAGCGCATCGCATGTTCAAACGCGAGCTTGGACTCACAGTAAGGATTGGTCGGGTTGTTGGGAGCAGTTTCATCTACGGGTTGTTTCTCGGGTTCGCCGTAGGTGGCTGCAGTCGACGAAAAAACAATTCGACTGACATCTGACTCGTGCATCGCATCGAGCAGCGTCAGTCCATTCACGACGTTGTTGCGATAATACTTTGCCGGATGCTCGCACGACTCGCCCACCAGAGAATCCGCAGCCATATGAATCACAGCTTCAATCCGGTAGGTTGAAAAAGTTTCTCGCAACTTCCGAGCGTCGGCGAGATCGCCCTGAACAAACTCGGCGTCCTCAACAATCGCTTCGCGGTGGCCCTTGTAAAGACTATCGTAGACCACGACGTCGTGATTGTCCTTAACCAGTTCTTCGGTGACGAGGCTGCCGATATAACCAGCGCCGCCTGTAACCAGGACATTCATATTCGTGAAACCCGTGGTGGGTGCTTGGATAAACTCGCCGCGTTTTGATCGCCGGCCCTGGGGAACGTTCACGGTGCTTGATGAAGAATTTAGAGTACAAACTTTAGTTGCGCGCTCACGATCATCGCAACCTGAAGTTTGTACTCTAAACCTCTAGGTGTGAGCCATCTTTGGCTGCGCGGCGGCGGAGCTTGCGGGAGTTGAATCTGACGGAGCGTAATACAGAATGCGGTTGCAGTTATCGCAGGTGACCACTTCCTCGCCTCGTCTCACTTGGGCCATCGCCTGCGGTCGCAGCGCCATGAAGCAAGCCATGCACGCGCCGTTGCGAGCTTCGGCAACCGCCACGCCGTCGCGTATGCGCGCGCTGATGCGAACGTAGAGCGCACCCATCGATTTAGGCAACGCGGCAACTAAGCGCTCGCGCTCGGTACGATTCAACGCGAGTTTATCAGCCTGCTGTCGAGTCTCTTCATCGAACTGCTGTAGCCTCGTTTCGCGATCGGAATTCAGCGAAGCGATTTCGTCCGCGCGCTCGGTAAGTGAAGCTTCCGCTTTTTCGAGCGCTTCCATCTGGTCGAGAATCTGTGTTTCCAGCGCGGTGATCTGTTTGCGGGCGGCATCAGCCTCGCGAATAGCGGCCGTGTATTCATCCTGCTTCTTCGACGACATCAAATTGCGATCGGCCCGCTCAACTCGAACGCGCTGTTCTCCAACTTCCGTCTCGAGGCGCGTACGCGCGTGTCTGGCCTCATCTCTGCGAGTTTCCAGAGCCCGAATTTCAAAGGCGCGCTGATCGAATGTCGACTCGATCTCGGCGCGCCTTTGGGGTATCGCTTCTAGTTCTGCTTGTAGTTTTCTTATGCTTGAATCCAGGTTTTGTAGAGCGACTAATTGCTGTAATTCCGCTTTCACTCTTTATGTTCTCCTTGAAAGATCAGGTCCGGATTTGATATGAATCTGGGCAATCATCAATTCGGATTATCGGGCATCCGCAGACTTGGCGCAAGTCGGCGCCGCAGGCCGTGCTAATCGGTCATAGACTCAATTGACTTTCGTAGTCATCCGGGGCTCAGCTTTGTCGGCGCGAGCACGCGAGAACCGGTCTCTTACCGCGCATCGGAGGTCAAAAGACCAGGAGCATGTTAGTCTGCCACGGCCTTGCCCGCATTGATGTTACTTCTTCGAAATTGGTTCTATAAATGGCTGAGATTTCTGTAAAATCCGCAAATGCCGGAAATCAATCGATTTCTGGGAATCGTGGTTACCATGTTCTACAATGACCACGGTCCTCCACATTTTCACGCGGTCTACGGCGATAATGCTGCTACGATTTCATTGTGATGAGGTGGCGACGGGAAAGCTTCCGGCTCGAGCCCTTAGACCTCGTATTAGAACGGGGCGAATTGCACGAGGATGAGCTACTCGAGAATTGGAAGTTAGCGAAGCAGCGAAAGCCTTTAAATCGAATTGCTCCACTGGAGTAAAAATTATGGTCAAAGTTACGGACGCGAAATACGTTAAGGACTACGTGGTGTGGCTAAGATTTAGCGACGGCGTGGAAGGCGAAGTAGATCTAAAGGACGAATTGTTCGGGGAAGTTTTCGAGCCATTGAAGGACAAAGAATTCTTTAAAAAGTTTCTCCTGCAGCCCGACTGGCTAACAATCGCGTGGCCAAACGGCGCAGACTTTGCGCCAGAGTTCCTTACTCCGCGATCCGGGTCCACGCATAGTTTCAATTCAACAACGAATACAACTGAAAAACTCTCGGAGGCTTACTTACGTGCCATTGCCCTCGCGGCATTGATACGTCCGGCGGTGGAAACTTTACCCCGCAAGCCCGGCCGCTTGTCGACCGATTCAAGCAGCAGTCTTCGCAGTTGATCCACTGACATCTCGGGGCGGGCCGACAGAGCCAGCGCCGCAACTCCCGTGACTACCGGCGCCGCCAGCGACGTACCCGAACGCCGTTCGTATTCATTGCCGAGCGCGGTGGTAAGAATGTCCGTACCCGGGGCAGCTATGTTCACGCTCTTCGCGCCGTAGTTGGAAAACGGTGCGAGCGCCTCGCTTTGGTCCACCGCGGCAACGCTGATGATATTTCCGGTGTTGTAACTCGCAGGATAGTGCGGAGTCGTATCGTTGTTGGCGCTTATGCTTCCCGCCGCGGCAACGAAAAGTATTCCAGCTTCATAAGCTTTGCGAATCACATCTTCGAGGGCCCGTGAAGGCTGGGCCAATCCCCAACTCGCGTTGATGATTCGAAGGTTGACTCCGGCACGTTTGCGATCGATGGCATAGTTGACAGCTTCAAGAGCGTCAGCAACCGTGCCGAAGCCGCCGGCATTCATAAACTTGAGCGGCATGATCTGAGTTGTCCAATTAACGCCGCAAATCCCACGGTTGTTGCCACACTCCGCGCCGATAATTCCGGCGCAACTTGTTCCATGACCATTGTCGTCCAGGGGCGCGCCGTCGTTTGAGACAGCGTTGTAGCCGTGGACATCGTCAATAGTCCCGAGGTCTCGATCCTGGTAAGGCGTGATATTCGCCGGACGCTGCCAAATGTTATTGACCAGATCAGGATGAGTGTATTCAACGCCGCTATCCAGGATGGCGATCACGATCGCGGAGCTTCCTTTGGTTGTGGCCCACGCCTGCGCCGCCCTGATATTGGCCAACCACCACTCGTCGGCCAATCTCGGATCGTTAACCAACCTTTCGTCGCTGCTTGCCTGATCGAGACTTATTTCGTAGTTGGGCTCGGCGTATTCAACTTCCGGCAAGGCCTGATACCGGGCCGCAATAGCGACCGCTTCCGCATCGTCCGGATCGTCGATCGTGGTCAGTCCGGGCACTGCTTCAATCTCATCTTGTAGCTGGTCGTTGAAGCGCGCTGTGATTTGTTCAATAGTGTTCTCGGAAACGCCGGAGCGAAACTTTACGAGAACTTCCGGTCTCGATGATCTCGCAGCATCCCGGTAGAGTTCGTTTTGAGCCACGTCTTCGCGCGATTTTGACTCGGCGGGAATAATGCGGACGGACGAGCGCAACTGCTTTTGCAGTCGTCTAACCTGAAATGCAAAAGCGAGCACGAGAATAATCAGCAGCACCAGCGCCACCCAGAGGATCAATTTATTGCGGCTCATCTGAACTGTCTCAATTGGCCCTAACGTTTGGAGAAGGGCACTTGTGCCCCGTTTCCGTGGGCGGACAAGTCCGCTTCTAAACAGGGGCTGATCGAAACATTAAAGCGGGGCTGATGGAAACATCAAACGGGCTACGGAACACTTCTCAAAGAAGATCGCCCGCGAGGTGTTGGAGTAAAACTGCGACCGCGATTGCGGCAGTCTCTGCTCGCAGCGTGCGTCCGCCAAGCGTGACGATGGTCCAACCGGCATGCCGCGCCGCCTCGAGTTCTTCATCAGTCCAGCCGCCTTCCGAACCGACGAGGGCTGTTAACCGGGAAACATTCGCGGGAAGTTTCTCCGTCGCTTCCTTTAACGATTGCCCGTCTCGCTCGGAAAACATCAAGCAGCTCAGCTCCGGTTCCCGACTGAAAGTCTCAAGGAGAAACTCAAAAGAAACCGGCTCGACTATCTCAGGCACGACGGCGCGTCCAGATTGCTTCGCCGCTTCAAGCGCAATTCGTTGCCAGCGCGCCACGCGTTTCCGAGCGTCCGAATCGTCACGCAAGCGTATATCGGCGAGCCTCGTTACGACAGGCACAATGCGCGTGACACCCAGCTCGGTCGCCTTTTGTACTACCAGATCAAACTTCTCGCCCTTGAGCAGAGCGACCGCAAGTGTTAACTCTAACGGCGACTTCGGACGAGCAGGCAAAACTTCGGAAATCACTTTCAGTTGAGCAGAATCACGGCGGCTTTCGACGACTGCGCAATGAAACTCTTTTCCTTCGCCGTCGAAAACGTAAACTTCATCACCCACCTTCAGACGAAGCACGTCGCGCAAGTGGCGCGCCTCGTCAGACGCGAGCGTCACCGCGTCTGCAGTTGAATTGAATGCGCTGGGCGGCGCGTAGAATCTGCGTCGGGTCATATAAGTAGGATAGGCATTCCTGCCTGTCCAATTGCTCGCGGGCTTACGGATCGTTCGAACAGCAATCCGAAAATTTTCCATATCTCATTTTCATTTGCCATCGTTGCCTAAGAAAAACCAACGTATGTCTCCGCAGGGCTGTTCAAATGAAAATGAAAAATCGCGGATTCAAGTTGGAAGTGCAACAGATCGTTGTTTGTCGCTTTGCCCCAGCGGGGCGAGATGTTTATAGCTTGGCGGTCTTTATTTACTCCGGCGCTCCGTGGGAGCGCAACCGCTACTGCACGCCCGAGCGAAGGTTT
>DASYMB010000030.1:0-12869 GCA_036009285.1 Pyrinomonadaceae bacterium
CCCCGCAATCTACAATTGGCGGTGGTCAGTGCAACATTCGACGGGCAAAGGTGTGGGCCTTTGCATGACAAGCCTGAGCAGCGCTCGCTTCTTAATTTGCCTTGACAGGTCCAGCGTATTTTGGCTGAATGCAAACGTTCCCTGATAGTATGCCCTTTCACTTTACGCGAACTGTGCCAAACCTCTTCCCGCGATCTGTCGCCGCGCAACTTTCCCTATCGGCTCGATTAACTTTTTCAGCTAAGGATCATTCGTCATGAGCACACCGATCGATGCAACTGGAGTCAGCCCTGTTGAGGTTACGGATACGAGCGGTATCTCCGGTCATCCGCGTGGTCTAACAACGCTCTTCTTTACGGAGATGTGGGAGCGCTTCAGTTTTTACGGACTGCGCGCGATCCTCTTTTTGTATATGACTACGGAAATTTCCAAGGGCGGTCTTGCATTCGATCGGCCGTACGCGGGCCTGATCATGGGGACGTACACGTCAGGAGTTTATTGGACGCCACTGCTTGGTGGTTGGATCGCGGACAAATGGCTGGGCGCGCGGCGCGCGGTCCTCGTAGGCGGCATCATCATCGCTTGCGGCCATTTCTCGATGGCCATCGCCTCCATGCCTACCTTCTATCTGGGCCTGGTACTCATTGCCCTCGGCACCGGTTTCTTGAAACCAAATGTCAGCACGATGGTCGGCGACCTCTACGCGGAAGGCGATCCGCGCCGCGACGCCGGCTTCTCGATCTTCTATATGGGCATCAACCTCGGGGCGATGTTAGCGCCCATAGTTGTTGGTTACCTGGGACAGCGGGTTGATTGGCATTACGGCTTTGGCGCGGCAGGTGTGTTCATGGTCCTGGGCTTGATTCAGTATGTGCTGGGCCGCGACCGGCTGAGAGGCGCGGGCGAGAAGAAGACGAAAAAGGAACTCGCCGATATAGCCGCGCTCCGGGAGGCCGGAGACGAGGCTACGGAGTCGTTTGACTTCGTTACCGGAACGCTCGCGGTGGTAGGCGGCGTAGTCGGCGTTTGGGCCGGCTTGCGTTGGGGCGGCGCCGGCTGGATTGGCGGTCTTTTCCCGGGAGTGGTCGGAGCGTTCTTTGGTTACATCATCGGTATCGTGCGCCAATTGGATCGCGCGGAGGCGCTGCGTGTCGGCGTTATCTTTATTCTCTTTCTCTTCGCGGTAATCTTTTGGATGTCGTTTGAACAAGCGGCAACCAGCCTCACGCTTTTCGCCGACAAGCTGACCCGGCTCAATCTATTCGGATTTCACTTTCCATCGAGTTGGTATCAGTCGGTGCAGCCAACCTTCGTCGTACTGCTGGCGCCCGTCTTCGCCGCGATCTGGGTAAAACTTGGACGACGCAATCCTTCAAGTCCGGGGAAGTTTGCGCTGGGACTTTTTTTCGCAGCTATTGCTTTTGCGATCGTTGCGTTTGCCTCAACGATGATTCCGCCGGTCGGCAACGGGGAACTCAGCGACGCGCAGAAGGTTGGGCCGCTGTGGTTAGTCGGCGTCTACTTCTTCCAGACGCTCGGAGAGTTGAGCCTTAGCCCAGTGGGCTTGAGCGCGGTAACGAAAATATCGCCTGGCCGCATGGTGGGCTTGATGATGGGTGTGTGGTTTCTTGCGCTTTCAATTGGAAACTTTCTCGCCGGCATCATGGGCGGGGCCTTCGACGAAAAGAGAGAAGGCGCGCTGTTGTATATGTTTGGCAGCGTGGCCCTCATCACAATGATCGCGGCCGCTCTGCTCGCGGCGCTGACCCCGCTCATCAAAAAGATGACGCCGCAATCGGCGTGAGAAGACTATTTACTTAACGCCATCAATTCAGGAGAGATCATTTTGAAGAATCCAGTAAGAATTCTGTCGGCTTTATTCTGCCTATTCCTTTTTTCCATTCCAGCGCTTGCCCAGGACAAGCTTCTCACTATCGACGACATCTTCGATCCGGTGAAGAAGGTTAACTTCAACGGCGCGGTGCCAACTACTCGCTGGCTCAAGGACGGCCGCCACTATCTGGTCTCTAATGATCCGATGAAGACCGACTTGCCTCGGCTGCAGAAAGTTGATGCCGTGAGCGGGAAAGCCATGCCGTTTTTCGATACTGCGAAAATGCAGGCCGCGCTAAAAGCTCTGGGAGGCATTACCGAACAGGATGCCAGACAACTCGCCAATCGCGGGTTCTATCAGTTGAGTAACGACGAGAGGGCAGTCCTGCTCAATTGGAACAACGATCTTTTCTACTACCGTTTGGGCAGTGATACAGCGCTGCGCGTAACTAACAATCCGGAGGAAGAGGTTGGCGAAACGTTTAGTCCCGACGATCGCCTGCTGGGTTTTGTACGCAACAACAACATGTACGTTTACGACCTAGCGGCGCAGCGCGAGCGCAGGTTAACCACCGACGGCAGTCCCAGGATTCTCAATGGACGCCTCGACTGGGTCTATCAGGAAGAACTGTATGGCCGCGGAAACTTCGAAGCGTATTGGTGGAGTCCTGACTCAACCAGGCTCGCCTATCTGCGGCTCGATGAAAACCCGGTACATGAGTTCACCGTCGTCGATCACATTCCGTATCCGCAGGCGCTGGAAGTTACGCCTTATCCGCAAGCCGGCGATCCAAATCCGATTGTTCAGCTTGGTGTTATTAACGCCGCCGGCGGCACCACGCGCTGGGTCGACACCTACAAATACCGGCCCGAGGACCTATTGATCGTGCGCGTGTCGTGGACGCCAGACAGCCGCAAGGTTGTATATCAAGCCCAGAACCGTGAACAAACATTTCTGGATCTGAACTTCGCCGGCGACGACGGCAAGTCGACTACAGTGTTGCGGGAAACATCGAAGGCCTGGGTGGAAGTTATCGACAATCCTACCTGGTTGAAGGACGGCTCATTTCTCTGGCCAAGCGCGCGCAATGGTTGGCAACACCTCTATCACTACGCCCCGGACGGCAAGCTGCTTCGTCAGGTGACCGATGGGAAGTGGGAAGCTCGCTCGATCGACGGCGTCGACGATGACAGCGGGTTTGTCTATTTTACCGGCACTGAACATAGCCACATCGCGCCGCAAATTTATCGGGTGAAACTCGACGGCAGCGGCTTCACACGGTTAACAAACACCGAAGGTACTCATAAGGCCAGCGTGAGTCCGGACGCGAAATTCTTTATTGATAATTGGAGCGATGTGAACACGCCAACGCAATCGCGACTCTACGATGCAGACGGCAAGCTAGTGCGCGTGCTGGCGGAGAATAGAGTCGAGGCCCTGAAGCAATACAAGCTGGGTGCGACTGAGTTGTTGCAGGTGAAAACTCGCGATGGGTTTGTGATGGAAGCAATGATGATCCGGCCGCCGGATTTCGATGCTACAAAAAAATATCCGGTGCTGGAGTTTACCTACAGTGGACCTCACTCGCCTTCGGTAAAAAATTCCTGGGGCGGCTCTGCTTACATGTGGCATCAACTGATGGCGCAGAAGGGCTACATCATTTGGATCTGTGACAATCGCACTGCGAGCGGGAAGGGCGCCGAATCGGAATGGCCTGTTTACAAAACTTTCGGCCCAACGGAGCTGCGCGATCTGGAAGATGGTCTCGCCTGGCTTAAGAGCCAGCCTTATGTCGACGGCGATCGCATTGGGCTTTGGGGTTGGAGCTACGGCGGGTTCATGACAAGCTACGCGCTAACTCACAGCCAGACTTTCAAGCTGGGTATGGCCGGCGGTACGGTTGCGGACCAGCGAAACTACGACACGATTTACACTGAACGCTACTTGCAAACGCCGCAGAATAATCCGGAAGGTTACCGGAACAGCTCGCCTCGTTTCTTCGCCCGGGACCTGCACGGCAAACTGTTACTCATTCACGGAGCGATGGACGACAACGTTCACGTGCAGAACACAATTCAGTTTTCGTATGAGTTGCAGAAAGCCGGGAAGCAGTTTCAGTTGATGCTATATCCGAAGTCGCGCCACGGCATTACCGATCCCTTGCTGGTGAAACACATGCGGCAGATGATGACGGATTACGTGCTCGCGAATTTGTAGGACAGGCATTCCTGCCTGTCAGGGTTCGAGAATCGTCTTGTGAGAAAACACTAGAGACTCACTCTCCAATACAATGCTGCGTGATAGCCGAAATCATTCAGCGAGCCTGCGGAGCAGGCTGGTCGAATGTCTCAAATAGTTTTGTTACTTCATCACGCTCAATTATTCAATTCCTGGCGAGCGTTTAGGACCGGCTTTTTCTTTTCTGGACTTCGACTCGCGTGCAAGCATAGCTCCTGCGAATTGAAGCTTTAATTGAAGACGCAGTGAAGGCTCGCGAATGTCATCCGCTATTTGATCGGCGCGAAACCAATCCGTTGTAGCAAGAACTGACAGCGAGGGATCGATCTTCACTTCATCCAGGCTTTCAGGGAAAACGCCAAGCCGAATTTGCGTTTCTCCAATCTTAGCGTTAAGTCCAAAGGCAAACGGCGGCTGGGCTGGCGGGTCGACTTTAGAAGGTGACGAATTCGCGTACCTGGATGCGGTGATGAAAGTTTCGAAGGATCGCTCGGAATCATCCTTGGCCAACATCGCGGTAGCAGCCAGCGCGAGTTCGACTTTCTCCGGGCTTGGCGATGCTTTGTCCAGGGCTTTCAGCGCGTTGCTTACCAACTCAAAACCGAGAACGCGATCCGCCTTCGCCGCCGCTTTTGATAAGGTAAGCAACGCCCACGCGCGCGTCTCTTCCGCAGAGATCGAACCAGCAAGGCGTTGAGCTTCAATGAACTTCTTTTGTTTTACGAGCCCGTTTATGCGAGTTATCGTTAGCAGATCGGCGAGGGCTGCTTTGCCGTCAGGATCAGTGAACTCGCTTATCGCGTCTGCTGTCAGGTCGAAGTTCTCCTGAACATCTGATCCTTCTTTCTTCAGCAGCTCGGAGACGAGACGAAGAAGTCGGATGTCTCGCCTATGAGAATTCGCATCTTTCTTTATCTCAGCCAACCTATCCCGTGGCTCCGCGAATTTCTCCGGCTGAAATGCCTGTAAGGTAGCCCTCGTTTCTTCAGAGACCAACGGAGCCATCTGATCTAAAAGCACGTCGAAAGGAAGTAATTGTTCCGGTGCGTATTTCAAGATAATAGGCCGGACATTTAGAGTGAAATTAGTGAATACCGCGCGCGTATAGTCGGAATTGATTCCCGGCTCCCTGAGAATGTTGGAAACATTCCCGAGCGAGCGCATGAAGAAGCCAACAAACGCCGTTCTGGCCACTGCCGGCATGTCTCTATCAGACTGAATGATATCGGCGAGGTAAGGCAAACTAAAAGGATCAAGCGCAACACGCTGTCCGAGCGTCTGACCAATGACAATTTCAAGTCTATCAAGAGACGCTCGATTTCCGGCCTGAATTAACTTCTTAACGACATCATCTACGGCGCTGGGTACTATGCCTTCCTGAAGACTTTGTGCAACGAGTCCAAAGGCTCTTTCAGGATCCGTATCCAAAACCGATAAGGCCATTAGGGCAGGCTGATCAGCGATCGTTCGACGGTTGCTCAGTTGTCTGTACCAATCGTTTCGTTTAAGTGATAAGACTCCATTCTTGCTGGTCGCCTCCGGTTCGGTGTTCTTCTCCAGGCTGGCTAGCTTTTCTGGATCTAGTCGCGCATACGCAGCTAAAACTTCACTACGCAATGTTGCCCCCGTATGTCGCTGGGGCCATGTCGCAGTATCCTGAGAGACCCAATCCTAAAGATCGCGTAGAGCGACATCTAATAGGCGAACTGCCTCCTCGTGCTGGGAGGCGGGTAAAATGGTTGATGCATAAATCAAGAGTTTAATTCTCTGTGGTATGTCCGGGAGTTTGGATGCTTCGGCTGCAGAGTGGAGCAGAGATGCAATAGCGAGAGAATGGTAATCGTATTCCGCAGGGGCCAGCTTATTCTGGCTGCGACATTGCGTCGGCAACCAAAAACAACCCGTCACTACTAGAACAGCAACCACAGTGCTCGGTTTTACAATTCTTCTCATCCGATTCCCTCAATTGATTGTTTGATGCCGGAGGTTTAAGGCAGGTCCAATCAATCCTTGAACGTGCCTCCCTCTCATGATATTTCAGTGTTCATCCTCCGATGGTGCCGGGTTGCACTTGGCCAGGCATTTCCGCTGGTCGTCTGCACACTTTTGTTGGTCAGGGGGATTGCCATTCTCCATGCAAGTTGCATAGCCACTCATACAGCCATCGGTACAAGCGTCGGCCTGAGATACGGGAGTAATCACCATTGTAAAGGCGGCCATGAGTAAGATCAGAACCGGCCATCAACGCCTCTGACACTTGGGGCAGTAGTAAGTTGATCTTCCGCCTTGCACGACGCGCTTTATCTGCGTTCCGCAGTTAACGCAAGGCTCACCGGCGCGTTCATAAACTCGCCAGAATCGTTCCGTCGTTCCAAAGTAACTTCCACCGCCGTCGGTGAGATCTATCCTCAAGGTCGAGCCGGCGTCGATTGCTTCCTGAAGTATTTCGCGGATGGCCTGGTGCAGTTTAAGCGCCCGCGCTTTCGATAGGCTGTGCGCCGCTTTGCGGGGATTGATGCCTGCGAGAAACAGCGCTTCGCTCGCGTAAATATTCCCGAGTCCGAGAATCCTCGTTTGATCCAGCAGCAGTTGTTTCAAACTGCGGCGCGATTTTGCCAGCGTCTGCAAAAAATAAGCGAGACTGAAATCATCGGTGAAAGGCTCGGGCGCGAGCGCTTCAATTTGCGGGAGGGCCGAAAGCTTTGCGCCCGCCACCAAACGCAGGCGGCCAAACTGCCGCATATCGCAGAAGACCAGACGTCGATCGTCGTCCAGATAAAACACCACGTGCGGATACGGAGGTAAGGGATGGTCCTGGTTGATACAGAGAAACTTGCCGGTCATCCGCAGGTGGACCAGCAGCACATCGCGAGTGTCCAACTCGATCAGGATGTATTTGCCGCGGCGGCTGACGGCCTCGATGCGCGCGCCGCGTAGTTTGCGTTTGAATGAAGCTGGGGAAATACCGGCCAGCAGTCGCGGGAGATTTACATCGACTGCGACTATGCGCCGGCGAGAGACGGCACGGCGGAGCGCACGCACGACATGTTCAACCTCGGGTAGTTCGGGCATTCGTGCGCTTGCGATCGTCGCGCCTTTACGTCGAGCTGGTGTTGTAGGGGCTTGGGCTTGTCCCTGCCCGTCTTGTGGGCTACCGGAAAACGCGGGCAGGGAACAGCCCATGCCCCTACGCTAGATGACTTTCAGCAGTAAGAGGATGATGATGATCACCAGCAGCAGACCGATCCCGCCGCTTGGTCCATAACCCCAGTTTCTGCTATGAGGCCAACTCGGAATTGCGCCAAGTAGAAGGAGAATCAAAATAATAATGAGAATCAAACCCAAACTCATTTGAACACCTCCGTGAGAGACTGTTTTTCGAGCTGGGGGGCTAACCGACTTTAGGGGGTTTTCAGGAACGGGCAGAAGGTAACTACTTTTGCGCCGGCAGTCAACAACTTCTTGATTCATCTTCAAGCGGAAGCCCGCGCGTGAGCAAGGGCTCTGCTAACGTCACGACTGAGCCTCTCCTAACCGGTCGGGCTTCTGCTGGGCCTCCGACGCAAGCGCTTCGCCGGCAGATAACAGGGCTTCAGCCTTCGCCGTCGTAGTTGCTTCGGCGTAGACGCGCAGCATCGGCTCAGTTCCTGAAGGCCGAAACAACAGCCACGACTCGTCGTCGAAGAGAAGCTTCGTGCCGTCCGTGGTCTCAACACCGGCGACGGTGTAGCCTGCCAGCTCCTGAGGCGGATGCTTTTGCAGTTCTTCAATAACTCGCTGCCCAACTGACTGATCAACGCGCAAGTCTCGGCGGCGAAAATGAAATTCGCCGAACTCACGATGAAGATCGCGCAGCATTTCAGACGGCGGCTTGCCCGCGGCGATTATGGTTTCGAGGAAGAGCAGAGAATTGAGTATGCCGTCGCGTTCAGGGATGTGGCCCTTCACGCCGATGCCGCCCGACTCTTCAGCGCCGATAAGAATATCGTCTTTGAGCATCAAGTCGGCGATGTACTTAAAGCCGATTGGCGTCTCGTAGAGTTTGAGATTATGAGCAGCCGCTATTCGCTTCAATAGCACCGATTGCGAAAAGGTCCGCACTACCCCGCCGGTCATCTTTCGGAAACGAACCAGGTGAAGCAGGATAAGCGGCACCACGTCGTGCATAGTCATCGTCTGGCCTAGTTCGTTTACTGCGCCCACTCGGTCAGCATCGCCGTCAGTGGCTAGTCCTACCAGAGCCTTGCTCTCGATGACGCGCTGCTTCAACGCACCAAGGTTGCTGTCAATTGGTTCGGGATTAACTCCGCCGAACAGCGGGTCGCGAAAGGCGCGTATAGTTTCGACGCGAAGATCCGCGCCCTTCAGAAAACTTTCGACCCAGTTGCCGCCGGCTCCGTGCATCGGATCGACAATCACGGTCGACGGCGCTTTACGTAACCGATCGAGATCGAGGTAAGAAGCAATTTGCTGCTTGTAACTCTCAATTGCCGGCTCGATCAGGCTGTGCGTGTCCGAAGCGACCTCGCCGCGCTTTGGCGGGTTAACGTCCACCAATTTCTCGACGGCGGAAGTTGTTTCCGGCGCCGCGCTCCCGCCCCAGGGAGCCTTAATCTTGAAGCCGTTGAAATCGGCGGGATTGTGTGACGCGGTGATAACAATGCCGCCCGCTGCCTTGAGTTGCTTCACCGCCCAGGAAATTAACGGCGTGGGCGCCGCCTCTTTGAAAAGCGAGACGGTGAACTTGTTCCCAACCATCAATTCCGCCGCGCGCTGCGCGAAGAACTCGGAAAGGAAACGCCGATCGTATCCGACAACAATCAACGCTGGTCCATCGGTGACGGCAGCTCCCGACAAATAGTCGGCGTAGGCTTGGGCCACGCGCTCCAGATTGGCAAACGTATAATCGCGAGCGATCACCGCGCGCCAGCCGTCCGTTCCAAACTTTATTGGTGCAAGGTTAGTCATTCAGGTCCCAAGCAGAAGCCCGACCGTTAGGAAGGGCTTTCAGTTTGATCATAAAAGCCAGCCATTGAAACGAGCCCGCCCTTACGGTTGGGCTTCTGCCTGGGCCGGTGAAGAGAGCCCTTCCTCAGGGTCAAGCTTCTGCCTGGCCGGTGATCGTGTAATCAGTCAACGACGTCTTGTCGCCCAAAACTGATCCCGGCCCAACGACAGCAGACCGTCCAATATGGCAGCCGCGTCCGGCAATCGCGCTCGTGACTTTCGCCGCGGTGCCGATGCGCGTATGCGGCCAGATGACCGAATTCTCAACTCGCGCACGTTCTTCAACAAAACATCCCTGGCCCAGCACGGAATTGATGATCTGCGCGCCGGGTTTTATCTGGCAGTCGTCACCAATTATCGAAAGCTCGTCGACTTCGGCCGCCGTCGCTGAATCAAATTCGCCGCGTCGCTCCTTAAGATGTATTCGCCCGACGCGATTCGCGAGCAAGTCGTGGTGCACGCTGAGATATCGCTCCGGCGTGCCGATGTCGATCCAATAGGTGCGAGCGGGAACGTGAGCAAAAAAAGCTTCCTGTCGCTGCAAAAGTTCAGGGAACAAGCCATATTCGAACGAATGATTTTCGCCGGTTGGAATTAGATCGAGCACCTTTGGTTCAAGTATGTAGGTGCCGGCGTTAATTGTGTTGCAGGTAATCTCATCCGCTTTCGGCTTTTCTAAGAAACGCCGAATACGCCCATCGCTTTCAGTTTCCACCAGACCGTAGCTCGAGGGATTGTCGACGGGTGTCAATACAATCGTCGCCGCTGCCTGATGTTCCGTGTGCTCACGAATTACAGACTTCAGATCGAGGTCCGTCAATATATCGCCATTGAAAACCACGGTCGGCTCCCGAATCAGGTTCTCAGCAAACTTGTAAGCGCCCGCCGTGCCCATCGGCTGTGGCTCGACGGTGTATTTCAACTTTACGCCATAGTCGGAACCATCGCCGAGGAGTTGCTCGATCTTGTTTGGTTGGTACGAAAGCGAGAGCGTGATGTCGGTAATGCCGGCGCGCCGCAGCGTGTCGATCTGATAAAGGAGAAAAGGACGATTGCAAATCGGCACAATCGGCTTGGGCGTGTAAACAGTAAGCGGGCGGAGGCGTGTGCCTTTACCACCGGCAAGAATTAAGGCTTGCATGTTTGATTATGGGAACGTTGATTTGAAGTTTTATAACACGGCGAGTCTAACACTCGGTCGTGAAGCTTTCAATTGACCGCTTTTGTAAAGCAATCTGTTAGATTGCGTTGCGCACCCAACAACATACTCTGTTTGGTACCATCGCAAACTAACAGTTTGCTTTACATTAGCTTGCTTGACACGTTAGTGGGTAAATAGTAAATCGTAAACAGATAATATTAGCCGAAGAGTTTTTCAGAAGTTGATAGGGAGTATTGATGAGCGAAACACGAGAAGCAGTGATTGTAAGCGCGGTTAGAACGCCGGTGGGAAAATTTCTTGGAACGTTGAAAGGGTTCGCCGCGACAGACCTGGGCGCGATCGTTGTGCGCGAAAGCGTCAAGCGAGCCGGCGTGGCGGCAGAGGCTGTCGACGAAGTGATCATGGGCTGCGTTATCCAGGCGGGCCTGGGCCAGAACCCGGCACGGCAGGCAGCATTGCGGGGTGGACTGCCGCCGGCGGTTTCGGCGGTGACAGTCAATAAGGTTTGCGGGTCCGGTCTTAAAGCCGTGATGATGGCGGCGCAGGGAATTCAACTTGGCGACACGGATATCGTCGTTGCGGGCGGCATGGAGTCGATGTCTAACGCGCCTTACCTGATCCCTAAGGCGCGCGAGGGATACCGGCTCGGCAATGGAGTGTTAGTTGACGCGATGATTCACGATGGTCTGTGGGATGCGTTCAACGACTACCACATGGGTTGCACCGGCGAGTTGGTTTCAGAAAAGTTTTCCGTGAGCCGCGAGGCGCAGGATGAGTACGCACTTAATTCACATCGAAAAGCAGCGGAAGCGATTAAGGCGGGAAAGTTCAAAGATGAAATCGTGCCGGTTGAGATTCCGCAAAGAAAGGGACCACCGGTAATCTTCGACACCGACGAGACGGTTCGTGAAGACACGTCGCTTGAAGCATTGGGAAAGTTGAAGCCCGCGTTTCAGAAGGAAGGTGGAACGGTTACCGCGGGTAACTCGCCGGGAGTTAACGATGGGGCTTCGGCCGTGGTCGTGACGTCGGCAGAACGCGCTCGCTCGCTCGGTGCTGAGCCGATGGCGCGAATAGTTGCGCAGGCGACGTCGGGCGTTGAGCCGGCATGGGTAATGATGGCGCCCCTGGAAGCGATCCGGAAAGTTTTGCGCAAAGCTGGTTGGGCGCTCGATGAAGTTGATTTGATTGAATTGAACGAGGCTTTTTCCGTGCAAGCGGTGGCGATCACCAAAGAGCTGGGCTTGGATCCGGCAAAAGTTAATGTTAACGGCGGAGCGGTTGCGCTGGGACACGCCATCGGACAATCAGGCTCGCGATTGTTGACGACGATGCTTTACGAGTTGAAACGTCGCGATGCGCATCGTGGTGTTATTTCGCTTTGCTTGGGCGGTGGTAACGCGGTTGCGATGGCGGTTGAGAGATAAGTAGGACAGGCATTCCTGCCTGTCCCTGGCTGCTAAAGAACTGAGCCAGCAAAGGACACGGAGAGACAGGAATGTCTGTCCTACATATGAGCGAGACTATTGGTGTAGTGGGTTCGGGTACGATGGGCAACGGCATTGCGCAAGTCGCTGCGCGAGCAGGCTACAGCGTCGTGATGCGCGACGTGAGCGAAGAATTTCTGCAGCGCGGTCTGAAAGCCATCGATAAGAGTCTGCAACGCGACGTTGATAAGGAACGCCTAAGCGCCGAAGAGAAGCAGTCGATCCTCGCTCGCATCAAAACTACAACGGACCTCGAAGCGCTGAGTGAGGCAACTTTCGTAATAGAGGCTGTGACTGAAGACCTCGGTGTAAAGACTGAAATCTTCAAGTCGCTTAATGGAATAACGCCCCCGGAAACAATCCTCGCTTCAAACACGTCGTCGATCTCGATCACCCGGTTGGGCGCCGGGACGAGCCGGCCCGACAAAGTTATCGGGATGCACTTCATGAATCCGGTGCCGGTAATGAAGCTCGTCGAAGTTATTCGCGGCCTTGCTACCTCCAGTGAGACTTACGAACGCGCACGAGCGCTCGCGGAAAAACTCGGAAAGACGGCCCTGGACTGCAACGATAGTCCGGGCTTCGTTTCAAACCGCGTACTGCTCCCGATGATCAATGAAGCGATCTTCGCGCTGTACGAGGGCGTTGCGACGCGCGAAAGCATCGATGGGATCATGAAACTGGGAATGAACCATCCGATGGGACCGCTGGAGCTCGCTGACTTCATTGGCCTCGATGTCTGTCTCGCCATCCTGAATGTGTTGTACGATGGCCTCGGCGATCCGAAGTATCGCGCGTGCCCTTTGTTGAAGCGCTACGTCGACGCGGGCTGGCTGGGAAGAAAAACCGGCCGCGGGTTTTATGAGTACTGAGAAAGTCTGGAGTGCGCAGTCTGGAGTCGACAGTCGCTGACTCCGGACTACGCGCTTCAGACTCCGGACTATTCCATGTCGCAAGTTGTTCATTATTGTCAGAAGTGTTTAGCGGCAAATCCGCTGGGCCAGGACTTTTGTACGCGCTGTGGCACCAGGCTAATGATCATCGTCGAACCGGCGGCGGCTCGTTACGAGGTTCTGGAATCGGGCAGTTCGAACGAAGAGCATCTGCTGGAAAGAATTTCTGCGCTCGAAAACAGGCTTGG
>DASYMB010000031.1:0-13927 GCA_036009285.1 Pyrinomonadaceae bacterium
TCCGAGGTAAGTGTGCGATGGGAAGAGATTCCAGTATCTGACCTCTGCTCTCTGACCTCTGCTCTCTGACTTCTGATTTCTGACCTCTGCTCTCTGGCAGGCGTTCCAGTTGGTAAAGCGCGTGTGTATTTTTGAGCGAGGAGAAAACCAGCATCGATCCCATCACGATCATGCTGACCACGCCGCCAACGTCGAACAGCAGAAAGCGATGACCGAAGATGCGCGTGTGGGCACTGTGGAGCAGGACGAGGTTGCCAATGATGAGGACCAAACGGATCTCAGTAGGGCCCAGTTTCCCGTGAGAAATCTTGAATATGCCGAGCGCGTAGGCGGCCAGGTACGAATTGATTGCCAGCATCAGGAAGACGATGAGCGTGGCGGCGGCAACGCGCTCGGTCATGTAACCCGAAACTGCGAGGCCGAAAATTAAAAACATCGTGCCAAAGGTGTCGCTGATGTGGTCCACATAGAAACCATAACGCGGACGTTGGCGCTCCCGGTAGCGCGCCAGCGTGCCGTCGAGGCTATCGCCAAACCAGTTGAGAAAAATGCAGAGATTGACGAGATGCAGCAGCAGCGGACTACGCCCACTTGCCGCGTAAAACACGCCGGCCAGAAACATTGACACCAGTCCCAGCAGTGAAAGGTGATCCGAATTTACTCGCGCCGGCAGGCGACGCGCGAGGCCTCGCAGCGCTGCTCTTTCAAGCGGCGCCAATATGCTCGTCTGCTCTCGGGTGGCATCCTTGAAAGTGCTGCTCATTCAATACTCCGTTCGATTCCCTATTAATTCTTCAGAGCCTGCTGTCCCTTGGAGTGCGATGCCTGTCACCGCACTCCAAAGTGGACTTACAAACCGCTGCTCGCGATTTCCGCCTTGAAGGGTTCGCGCAACCCTTTCTTTGCTTCTTCATGTGCGGCGTAAATGTCAGGTCGGTTCAATACTTCCCGATACTGCGCCAACGCGTCGGCGCGTTTACCTGCCAGATCGAAAGCTCGCGCCGCGTAAAGGTGGGCCATCGTTACCAGCGTCGGTTCCGCGCGTTCCACTTTGGTGGCCGCGATAAACTCTTTCGCGGCCCGCTCGCCTTCGCCCGCCGTTAACAAAACTTCGCCATACTTAAAATGGACCAGATCCAGCGCTCGCGAAACAGTGTCTCGCAGGGAGCGGTCGTGAAGCAGTTCATCGAAGGTCGCAAACGCTTCCCGCTCAGACTTGTTCGCCGCTTCGGTGTTTTTGTTCCGGCGTTCGACTTCGGCTTGAGAGACCAAGGCATCTGCGGCTTCCAAACGGAAAAGGTAGTTGCGTGGGTACTTCACACTCAGCTCGCGAGCGAAGATAAGCGCATCACCAAAACGCTTCTCACGCGTGTAGAGAACGATCAACAGCGTCCTGGCATCGTCGCGCGACCACGTGCCCTCTTTCACGACCCGCTCGAGCATCGCCAGTCCGCGCTTTTTCGAACCACGAAAACCGGTGATGCCGGCAACCACCTTGATAGGCAGCGGCAAGGAGCCCACTACGTATTCGTAAAAGCCTACGGTCAGACCGGCATCGATGAAAGTCGGATCGAGCTTGAGCACCTCGCGATGATGATCAACCGCGTCGTCGCCATCTTTCAAAGCCGCAAAGTGGCGGCGCTCGACAGCTTCTTCAAACGAAGCTTTCAATCCTTGTATTGCGGCCAGCCAGTCGAGGGTCTCGATGTTTTTCGGGTTCTGTTTTAGTTTCACTTCGGCCAGCCGCTTAGCTTCGCGAGTCAGGTTGCGAAAGTCCGTGATGATTTTCGGATCAACCTTGTCGTCCCCACTGGAAAAAAAACTTTGCGAGCTGTAGAGCGACGATTGCAGCCGCCGCGACTCGTACAGTGTTTTGATCCAGAGACGGGCCGCGAGCAATTGTGGACCAGCAGGATGATTGGGATAGAGCCTGACGATCTCTTTGAAATCCTTCTGCGCTTTGTCGTAATCCAAATTGTAAAGCGCCTCGAGACCGCTGCGCCGCAACGAATCAAGCTGCGTACGATCGGCATCGGCAGGCGGCGCGCCTGGCTTTGTTTGTGCAAACGCGTTCGCTGAGATCGTCAGTAGCACCGCAATAATCAATGAAATAAAATACTTCACCACTAGAGCCTCCCGCTTTGATTCGAGCAAAATCGTCGATCCAGTTGCCTCGCTGGTTGCGCCAGGCATCTTGCCGTCGCTGGGAGCAAGTATCTTGCCTGCCTCAACGTTAGTGGACACCTAGCAGCAGGCAAGATGCCTGCGCTCCCAGGGGCCTGCGCTCCCAGCTTTGCAACTAAGCAAACGCCTCCAGGTATTTCACCCCGGCGCCGGTGTTGAAGAGGACGATGCGCTCGTCCTTGCTTACTTCGCCGGCGGCAAGCAACTTTCGGAGCGCCGGCAAACAAGCCGCGCCTTCGGGCGCGCAGAATATTCCTTCAGCAGCGCCAATCTCGCGCGTCGCCGCGATCAATTCATCGTCAGTCACCGCGAGGGCGGTTCCCTTTGAGGCCCGGATCGCGTCCAGTATCAGGAAGTCTCCAATCGCTTTGGGAACTCGCAGGCCCGCAGCCACCGTTTCAGCATCGAGAAACTCATCGGCGAATCGCGTTCCGGCCTCAAACGCGCGAACAATCGGCGCACAGCCACTCGCCTGCACCGTCACCATTCGCGGGCGCTCGGAACCAATCCAGCCCAGTTGTTCCATCTCATCGAATGCTTTCCACATGCCGATCAATCCAGTGCCGCCGCCAGTCGGATAAATAATTACGTCGGGTAAGTCCCAATCAAACTGTTCCGCCAATTCGTAACCCAAAGTCTTCTTGCCTTCGACGCGATAGGGTTCCTTCAAAGTTGAGACATCAAACCATCCTTCAGCTTCTTTGCGCCGCCCGACTTCCGCGCCGCAGTCAGAAATCAATCCGGCCATCAACGTCACGTGAGCGCCGGTCTGTTCGCATTCAACTACATTGGCGCGTGGCGTATCGTCAGGCATGAAGATGAAACACTCGATACCAGCGTGGGCTGCGTACGCTGCGAGCGCGGCGCCTGCATTTCCGGCGGAAGGCACCGCGAGCTTCCGCGCTCCCAACTCCTTCGCCATCGACACCGCCGCCGACATTCCGCGAGCTTTGAAACTCTGCGTCGGATTTTGCGACTCGTCTTTGATGTAAAGTCTCTCGATTCCAAGTTTTTTTCCCAACCGGGCCGCAGGCAGCAAGGGCGTCCAACCCTCGCCGAGTGAAACGATGTTTGCGTCGTCTTCAACCGGCAACACTTCACGGTAGCGCCATTGGTCTCCGCGCCTTGCGGCTAAGGATTTTCTTGTCAACGTACGACCGGCCTTTCCTAAGTCGTAGCGCACCAGCAGTGGCTTTCCACATTCACGACAAAGGTTGAGCAACCGCCGTGCCTCGTGTTCCAAATGACAGGCGGCGCATTCAAGATGCGTAACGTTCATTGATTAGGGCCTTTCTCGCAACGTCTCGTTGCCTCGGAATAAAATGGCTGGGCAAACATGGAATGGTTAACTTGCAACTGGAGTAATCATCCTGCACCCGGAGCTGTGATTCACAAAGTCTCGGCAAGATGCGCAATAGTCGGCAATACTGAAACGAAAACAAAACCGGCAGCAGTCTGGGGTTCTCGCGCAGGCAACCCGCGTGCGGCGATAGTAATAGCGACCGAGTCGGCTTTGAAAGCGCTTCACAAAATCGTAGCGCGAACTGTTAGGTTGCGGATTTCAAGGTCAGTTAACTGGGCCGTACACCGGCTCAGTTCTGCTTACCGCCCGACGTAAACTAACGATTTGCTTTACGAGAACTGTCAACCAGCCGACGCGGATGACAAACTACAAGCAAACCAAGTATCTTGTCACTTCACGATCATAAGTCCGACTTTTGAGGAGAACTACATGCCAAACCGTACCGCCGCGATTCAAACCAACAAAGGCACTATTAAATTCGAACTGCTTGAATCAGATGCGCCTAAGACGACGGAGAATTTCATTACGCTCGCTGAACGCGGCTACTACGATAGCGTCATATTTCATCGCGTTATTAAAGGCTTCATGATTCAGGGCGGTGATCCAACCGGCACCGGACGCGGAGGCGAGGCGGCTGCGGGCGGGCGCTTCAAAGACGAAATCGATAGCTCCTCAGCGCTCTATCAGCGCGGCTACAAAAAAGGCACGGTGGCCATGGCCAACGCTGGTCCAAACACAAACGGCTCGCAGTTTTTTATCATGCATGCGGATTACCCGTTGCCGCCAAGCTATACTATTTTTGGACGAGTGACTGATGGACTGGACATAGTGGATGCAATCGCCACCACGGAAACAGATCGCAGCGATAAGCCGGTTTCGGAAGTTAAGATGGAAACAGTGACGATCGAGACGTAGTTTGAAGTTAGAGTACAAGCTTTAGCTTGGCGCCTCGCCACCAAACCCAGGTAGTTCAGAGTACAAGCTTTAGCTTGCGTGGTTACGTAGAAGCAACCTAAAGGTTGGACTCTGAACTGCTGTTAGCTACCGGCGCCGGCCTTCTTGATCGCTTCCAAAACAAAATTCTTCGCCGCGCCAACTGAATCTTCGAGCGTCATCCCTTTTCCTAATCCCGCAGCAATCGCGGCAGACAAAATACAGCCGGAGCCGTGCAGCTCACTGCCGCTAGCGCGCCGCTCACGAAAGACAGTCACCTTCCCCTCATTGTCGAGCAAGTCAATGGCGTCCCCCGAGAGATGTCCTCCTTTTACCAACACGGCCTTCGCGCCCATTGCGCAGATCAGAGCTGCAGCTTCGCGCATGTCCGCTTCAGAAGTGATCGTGATGCCCGTCAGTGTTTCGGCCTCGGGAATGTTTGGTGTCATGAGCCGCGCCAGAGGTAGCAGCGCATCAATGACAGCGGCAAGCGCGCTCTCCTCCATTAACCTTTGGCCCGACGAGGAAAATATCACCGGGTCGACGACTGGCCGCGGCAGATCAGTTTCTCGGAACAGACGCGCAACTTCCAGGACCACTTCACGCGTCGGTAACATGCCGGTTTTCGAACACACGATTCTGCCGTCAGCCAGCAACGGCATTACTTGCGCGCGCACGGCCTCGCCGGATTGATGAATGGCGCCGAAAACACTGGTGGAGTTTTGAAAAGTAATCGAGGTGATTGCCGCTGAAGTCTGAAGCTCAAAAGCGGCAAACGTTCTCATATCGGCGAGCACCCCCGCGCCGCCGGAAGGATCGAAGCCCGCAATCGTGAGAGCTACTGGAAATAGGTTTGGTTCTGAAACCATCTGTGAGTGCCAGGTTTAGTGTGAGTTTAGAAAGCGGACTTGTCCGGCGTCGCGGCGAGGGGCACAAGTGCCCTTTCTAAACGGATCGCTCTGCCCGGGGTACCCCTTTCTAAAACGGATCGTTTTCTGTGCTTTAAGTTAAGTAATCTCAGCGCCAAAGGAGAACGCAGATCAGTCAGCGGTTGCCCACGCCTTCGTGAATCTCATTGACGACCCGATCCAGTTGTAATCGATCGTTGAGCAGTCTAATAGCCGCAATGCCTGCCGCACCTGCGTGAATACAATCTGCCGCGTTGTCCGTCGTCACGCCGCCCAGCGCTAAAACAGGAAATGGGGAAAGCTCCGAACAAACCCTTGCAAGATTTTCGATCCCCGCAGGTTCACCGTATTCGCTTTTGGAAGCGGTGTCGAAGACCGGGCCAAACACGAGGAAGTCAGCCCCGCTGCGACAAGCGGAGCCGGCTTCTGCCAACGAATGCGTGGAAACACCAATTATGAACTCAGCGCCGAAAGCCTCGCGCACCGCGCTGGCCGGTAAAGAAGCAGTTGTTAAGTGGACGCCATCTGCCGCGGCCGCTACGGCGATGTCTGAACGATCGTTAACGAGGAGTTTGGTAGCGCTTGCTTGGGTGATGCGGGCCGCGCTCGCGGAAAGCTGGTAGAGGACACTGGCGCTCAAGTTCTTTTCGCGGATCTGGACCAGATCGATTCCCGCGGCAACGGCAGACTGAATCAGTTGGAGAACGTTTGCGAAAGCCTCACTCGCCGCCGTCGTTCGGACGGTCGTCTCGCCGCTCGTGATCAGATACAGCAGTGGGCGTCCTGGCAGCTTTTGTAGAGGCGGCGGCATCTTTTTTGGCGCTTGTCTCAGTACTCTCCTGGAGCGCATGAACAGTTTGCCTGAAATGAAATATCTCCCAAAAGGCGATCCCGATATTCAAGAGGCCGACGCCCGTTACTGCTCCGCGCATCCAGCCTGAAGCAACGAAGGTCTGGAGCGCATGCATGCCGGTTTTGCGCGCGGCGTAAAGGAGAAAATAGTTGTTGCCCCAGTCGCTCAGCCCAAGCGTGCCCTGCGGAATCCACGGCAGGAGCGTAAGCACAATGCCGATTTCCAGGCAGAGGATAATATAGAAAATGACGCTTAGCTTTGCGGACATACTCAACTGGTAAATAGTGAATGGTAAATGGTGAATGGTCGATCTGAATTTATAGAACCTCAAATGAGAAGCGAGGGACAGCTCAGAAAACCTCGATTAACTATTTACGATTTACTATTCACTATTTACCCTTCTTCTCGCTCTCTACACGTGCTTGAAGGCTTGCGAGCTTATCACCAATGTCACGATAGCCGACATCAACGCCGTACACTTCGGTAAACGCTGCGACTGCACTGGTCAGATCGCCCATCGCTTCGTAGGCAGCGCCCAGTTCATATTGCAGCGCCTTGGATTCCTCAAAGTTTCGCCCCGGAGCCTCGAGCCCTTTGCGGAACCAAAGGACCGCAGCTTGCGGCATGCCTTTTTGGACGAAACAGTGGCCCAGCATATTACAGCAGTGGAAATAGCGCGGCGTGCCATCCGCGGACGCGGTCAGGCCGGCCGCAATCTGAAATTCGCGGATCGCCTCATCCAGCAGTTCCATCTCCTTGTAAGCGGTGGCCATGTTGTAGTGAGTTTCGAAATCTTCGTTGGCGGATGCGCTCTCGCCTTCCGCTTCCATGCGAAACTCTTCGAAGATCTCCGCCAGGCCGGAATCAATTCCCGGGCTAACAGGCGCGACCTTGATAACTTCAGGGGAAACCGGAGCGGGCTGCTCGATTTCGCCCTCGCCGAACGCAAGATCTGCAATCAGATCTTTTTCCGCGCTCAACACACTATTCGCAACCGGTTCGGAAACGGATTCAGGGACCTTTGTGCCCAAGCTTTGAGTTCCTGCTTGAAGCTTCTGGCGGCGAGAACTGATTTCAGGATGCGGACCAAACTGACGCTCGAGCAACTCGAGAGTATCGAAGGCGATGTCGGCGTAACCTTGCGTGATGTAAAAATCCACGCTCTCGAGTTCCTGATGCATCATCGCTTCAGCACTAACAGCTTTGCCATCGTCCTGAGCGGTCGGTCCAGTTCCTTCAGCGGATTCAAGCCCACCGGCAAATGGATCTGCAAACGACTCGCTTGATTCACCGCCTTGCGGTTCTTCTGTCTCGTTCAGATCGGCAAATGAAACTCCGGCATGAGAAGAATCCTCCGCGACTACTGAGTTCCATTCAAACTCCGCGGCTCCGCTTTCCGTCGTGTCGGGTGTTTGGGCTCCAGGTTCCACGAGCGCAAAGCTCTCAAAAGACGGCACTGCCGCGGACGCAGGATCGTCCAGGATGCCGCCGGCGTCTTCTTCCAAAGAGCCACCCAACGCATTCAAGCGACCAAGGTAACGAGGCTCGTCCGGAGCCAAACGCACGAGTTGGGTCAATGCATATCTTTCGTCTTCCCCGAGACCCGCGGCTTCAGCGGCTTCAGCGAAGCGTTCCAGAGTGGTGCGCAGTTTTTCCATGTCGCGCTGCCACCAGTGAATTCGCGCGAGCAAGCGCAGGCTGGGTACGTGTTCCGGATCGCGCGCCAGTAACTCGTCGACGAGTTCGAGCAAATCACTCTCTTCGCGTCCGGCAAGCATCGGCTCAATGATGCTGCCAAGAATTCTGGCGCCTTCGTCTTCCTGGCCCACCTTCAGGTAAAGCCGCGCGACTTCAATATAACGGCGATAGTTTGAAGCGTCCTGGCCCATGAGCAGGGCAGTGGCACGCTCGGCGCCCGGCGCGTCGTCTGCATCAATGTAAGCCTGCGCCAGCATGGAAATGAGTTCGGGGTCGCCGGGATCGTCGGCTACAGCCTTTTCCAGAATCTCGGCAGCATCGTCCGCCGAGCCGAGCGCCACATGAGCGGAAACCAAACCCTTGAGCGCTGCCAGGTTGTTCGGGCGAAGCTCGAGCGCTTTGGAGTAAGCAGCCAGCGAATCCTCAAACTGCGAGTTTTCGAGCAGACGATTTGCCGCTTCGCTATAAGCCCTGGCCGCCTCGGCGGGCATACGCTCCTTGAGATAACCTTCCGCCAGCTTGAGTCTGATGTCAGTGTTGTGAGGATCGAGATCGGCAATCTTGTGCAGCACCTTGAGAGTTTGTTTGCTTTCGCCGGCCCGCGTGTGGGCATCGGCCACCACGAGATACTGTGCCCGCGCGTCAGCAATCAATCCCTGGGCGCCATAGAGTTCCGCCAGTTCGTTTGCAGTTGCCGGATCGCGCGGCTTGAGCTTCTCGATCTTCCGGTACATCGCGATGGCCTTCAATCTGAATTCCTGTTCGCGATAGTGTTCCGCTATCCGCAGGAAGCAGGTTGCCGCTTCCTCTTTTTCGCCCGCGCGCGCCAAAAGATCTCCCAGCATGTTGAGAGTGGTGAGATCGTCCTTATCATGCTTGATGATTTGACGATACTCTTTGATGGCGGCGCTGATCTTTCCCTGCGACAGGAATTTCTCAGCGGCTTTTATGACCTTAGCTTTTTCGAAAGCCATTGGGAGTATTATGTATCACTGAATACAGGAGCGGAGTCAAACGCGCGCGTGGGTTATCGAACACAGGGGATTGAGTGCAGTTCGGATTGAGCCTTCGTATTTCCTGCGTGAACCGCCGGAAGCTACGCTAACATGCAGAAAATATGACTGTCAACGCACTTGATTTTGCGGCCACTGCCGGACGCGAACGTTGGGCACGCCTGGGCCAACGCACCGCAACGCTCGGGTTCTTTCTTTATGCGGCTTTCGCGCCCCACTCGATTGCCGCGGCTGAAATTTCTTTAGCGATCGTGGGCGCGGGCTGGCTTCTGAGGACACTCTCCACTGGCAAAGCAGGGTTTCGCTGGACCCGTTTTGACTTACCAATCTGGCTCTTTTTTCTGTGGACAGTGGCCTCGTCATTCCTTTCCCAGGAACCAAGCATCAGCATCGCCAAGATCCAATCGACGTGCGTTGTCCTCCTTTTCTACCTCACGCAGGCAATCGTTACGCGACGTACCGCAATCCTGCTGGTCGCACTAATGATCCTGTCCGGATCGGTGGGAACCATTTACAGCCTCTATGATCTCGCGCGCGGCCGCGGAGTGCTTATCGAGTCAGTCGCTCCGGATAGTCCTTTTCAGTCGCTTCATATTCGCGCCGGCGATGCTGTCTGGCGAATCGGCGGGCAGCGGATTTATTCCGTCGCGGACATTGACGAGCTACTTGGAAAATCACCAGGCCAAACTGGTCTCACGGTAAGCGTAATCTCTCAAGGCGAACACCTCGAGCGTCCGGGCCTGAACGTGACTGAGACAATCAAGGAACGAGCATCACCTTCTGGGATCGTGGGCAGCAATCCAACGCATCGCTTTCGCGCCTCGGGCTGGACCCGCCACTACGAAACCTATTCCGAGATTCTGCAGATTCTCGCGCAGCTTGCCCTTGGCCTGTTCGTGGCAAACTTCAAGAATCACGGTTTGAATCTGCGCTCGAAGTTGGCTGCTGCCGGCTTTGTACTGCTCGCGCTGGGCGTCGCCTTGACCGCGATGCGTACTGTGTTAGTGGCGCTGGCCATCGGTGTTTGCGTAATCAGTGTGCGCGCTTTGGGAAGACGGGCCAAAGTGATCAGCGTCGTCGGTATTTGTTTGCTGTTGGCGGTTGGCGCTTTCGTGGTTTATGAAACGCGCGCCGAGCACGCGCTGTCGCTCAAAGATCCCAGCTCATCATTGCGCGTTCAGGTCGCGAAAGTCGGACTCTCGCGCATGATGCTTCATCCACTATTCGGACACGGCATGGACGCGATGCAGGTGCATTGGCAGCAGTGGGGCTTCCCCGGTTCAGACATGCTTCACCTGCATTCAACGCCGCTGCAGCTTGCATTTGATCGGGGCCTGCCGGCGCTCGTGTTTTGGCTTTGGATCATGTGGGTATTCTGGCGCACAGGCTCACGCGGCGAAAAATCGCTACGCGATTCAAGCGATACGAACCGGTACGGCATTCTGCTCGGGGCGACTGGGGCAGTAGCAGGTTTCTTCGCGAGCTCGCTGGTTAACTACAACTTCGGCGACGGCGAAGTCGCGTTGGTGTTTTGGTGGCTGATGGGAATCGTGGTGGTGATGACCGAGGAAAGAAGGAGCCGGCCGGACACAAACTGAATCCAGGTCCTCCCGGCTTTGCCGTCCGATGTGCGGAATGGCTGCGCCTTTCCGCGAAGCTTATTTTGAAAAATCAGAGGCTGCGCCTCGAATATCAAAGGGGGCATAGCCCCAAACCAAAAATAACATCCCGGAAGGGCAGAGCCCTTCCGCACATCAGGCGGCGTAGCCGTAGAACTTCATGAAGAATCACTCTCAAAGTTATTCGATCTCAAAACAAATTCTGCTGTTCGGTGTGTTAATTGTTTCGGCTGGCGAGTTCTCTGCATCGCCGAGAACATTTCAACACGCGACCACGCCTCGCTTTGCGAGTAGTTTTCCTCAGCGGCCCGCGCGAAAGAAGCGGCAGCTCCGCAAGCCCGATGTTATCTACTACCCGACTCCGCCGGAGACCGTTGCTGAGATGTTGCGCCTGGCGAAGATCACGAAAGGTGACGTGCTCTACGATCTTGGAAGCGGTGACGGCCGCATTCCGATTGCGGCGGCAAAACAGTATGGCATTCGCGCTGTCGGTATCGAGATCGATCCGAAACTGGTAACCGAAGCCGAGGAGAAAGCGCGGCAGCAAGGCGTTTCCGATCTAGTCCGCATTCGCAATGAAGACATGTTCCGCATCGACGTCAGTGAGGCCACGATCGTTACGCTTTATCTATCGGAAAAGTTGAATGTGCTCCTGCGTCCCAAGCTCTTAAGCGAACTGCGCCCGGGCTCGCGCATCCTATCTCACGATTTTCGGATGGGTGATTGGAAGCCCGAACAAACTGTTCGCGTTCCCTGGGGTAAACTTTACCGTACGATTTACCTTTGGACCGTGCCCACTAAACCGCGCCCTGGCAAACATCGATGACGCCCGGCACAAAACATTGACTGTTGGTAAGACCTGGCCTATTGTTTCGTCGGGCCTCGTATAACTTCCAGGCTGGTCCTCAAGAACCTGCGTTTCATCGCACTCTCCTCGATCCAGCTATAAGAATCATCTAGCTGCCCAGGCAGCGGGATCTTGAATAACAACCCACTCTGGTTCAGGAACCGCGAAAGAATTAGGAGGATTCGAAATGAGCAACGGAGACGCCAACAAACCAGACAACTCAACGAAGGGACCATGGCTTTTTGAACTACTCAAGCTTGCGGTCCCGAGCTTGATTACCATTTTTTTCGGCTACATCATTTACGGCGCGCAAATGGATACTCAGAGCAAGGTCGCCGCCAGTCAAGACATATTGAAAAGCCAACTTGCCTTTCAGTCGGCTTTGAAAGAGGAGTTCTATAAACGCCAACTGTCGCGATATGAGGATGCCTGCAAGGGAATAGCCGTCACAGAAGCGGCATTGGATGACGCCAGCGTTACCACTGAGAATTTAACTAAGGCCTATGATGTCATCTATCAATTTAATCAACTCAATAAAAGTAATACTTTGTATTGGAGTCATGGTCTACAGAACAGGCTGGACCAGTTCTGGGCCCTCGGAGTCGACAAGCTGAAAGGCCAAAAGTGGGATGATCCTGTCCTGAACGAAAGAATCAGCAAAGAGATTACAGCTTTGCACGAACAAATGAAAAACGATTTGAACGTCGCTGACCTGTCAACGGTAATAAAGCAAACTAAGTAATTCGACCCCGCTAACTGTTCCTCGAGAGCTATGCTGGCTTCCTCGTTTTAGGGATCATGGCTCTGAATTTGTTTTTTTCCGCCGAGTCTGTCGCGCAGAGAATTTTCTGAGTTTTCTTGCTGTATTCACAAGCAAAACAAGAACACCCTTTGTTGTCGCCAAGGTACTTTACGGGCGCCTTACAGCCGCTAGCGGAGTCGGAACAGGATTCGACGTACTGCGCCTCCGGTAAGTTTGCGGTGGCCCCGCCTTTGTAGGTTCCCATCAGAGGGATAAGCAATACTAAAAGCAGGACTGCGGGTTTGATGAGTCGCGGCCGGTAAGGTTTTGGCATGGAGTCGCCTCTTTCCAGGATTGAGATATGCGCTTGCATATCGATGGCTGTTCGTTTGGCTGACTAAGTTGCTGACAAGCAGGGCACTTTCAGGATGCAGCCTGAGACGCGCTAACCATATTCCCGTAGTAAACTACCTGTCAATATTTCTTCATCGTTTCCGGGACAAGGCCGGCGGCGATCAGATCACGTCGGCGAAGTTTCGCCGCGTCTTGGCAAACCACCAGTAGCCAAAAATAAAAAGTATCAAGGCGACGACTGTGAAGTAGGCGAGGCTCGGCCAATCAGGAGACGCGGCTTCAAGGAAGACGCGTCTGTAACTGCGCACCAGCGCCGTGAAAGGATTTGCGTTGATGAAAGGTCGGTAACGTTCCGGCACAATCGATTCCGGATAAATTATCGGCGTCAGATACATCCAGGCCATCAGGACGAGCGTGATGCCCTGAGCGATGTCGCGCAAAAATACGCCCAGGGAGGCTACCAACCAGGCGGCGCCGAGCGTAAAAATTAACTGCGGGATAAGCAGTGCCGGCAACCAGAGAATTGACGCGTGCAACTCGTGACGGACAATGATGGTCGCGACCACCAGCGCCAGCGTCCCAAAGATTTGATTGCCTAACGCGGAGAGAGCTTGTGCCACCGGCAAAGTTTCCAGCGGGAACACGACGCGTTTGACCAAATTGGCGTGGGTAACAATGGTCGTCGATGAATGCTGCAGCGTGTCCTGAAACATGGTCCAGGGAAGCAAGCCGCAGAAAAGATAGAGCGCGTAATCCCAGGGTGTACCGCGAGCGCCGAAACGAGCGTTGAAAATCCCGGCAAAAATGAAAGTGAAGATCGCAATCATTACCACCGGCGTGACGATGGCCCAAACAATCCCCAGCACCGAGCCTTTGTAGCGCGACACCAACTCGCGTCGGGCCAGCGTGATGATCAATTCGAAGCGGCCGGGGAGTTCCCAAAGAGGTCGCCACACCGCGCGCCGTGCTGTTTGAGCGGATATCATTGAGCGGTGAATAGTAAAGGGTGAACAGTGAATAGTACAGAAAGCGGGCTTCAGCTCCGGAGGAGCCAGATGTTTATAGATACGAACCGTTATCCAATTCCTGCTCTGGAGGAGCGGAGACTGGAGCGAAAATTAACCTTAAACAATTTACGCTCCTCCGGAGCTGCGAATTTTTGGAGCCTGTTGTCTATAAACATTCCGTCCCTCCGGGACTGGATAAAATCAAACTTTCCCAAACCCGCGCCAGCTATTCTTGTTGTGCCACTCGATCGTTAAATCCGCAGCCTCAATGGACCGCCACCATGCTTCAAAATCTTCTCGTCCTATGTAGTGCGAGGTGGGGGCCACTAAATGATCGAAAACGATCGTGTGTTGTTCGCGCCAGCCAAACTGTGAAATCGCATTCAGGTAGTCGTTATAGAAAAGCTGCCGCGCCAAACCGGCGCCGCCCCGGGAACGGTTAAGCGGACCATAGATTAGTTTAGTA
>DASYMB010000032.1:0-5120 GCA_036009285.1 Pyrinomonadaceae bacterium
TACATTCTCGCCGTCGCCCACAAGGGAATGATGGATGAAGCGCAGGACCAGATTACCGATATGCTGCGAGTGCGCCGCCAGGTTCCATTCGGCAAACCGGACAACTTCGGACTGCAAACCGCCGAGCTGTTTCTTAGTAACTTCCGCTCGATCTTAAGCGGCGTGGCGATCGCGATGGTGGTAGTTTCTTCAGTTGGACTGATGGTGGGCGGCATCGGCGTGATGAACATCATGCTGGTGTCGGTGACCGAGCGAACGCGCGAGATTGGGGTGCGCAAAGCGATCGGCGCGCGCCGCAGCGACATCATGTGGCAGTTTCTTATCGAAGCCGCAACGCTCACCGGTTTCGGCGGTCTGGTGGGACTTTCTATCGGCTGGCTGCTGACCTTTTTGCTACGACTGGTGCTGCCGTCTTATGTGCCGCTCTGGGCGCCCATCGGAGGCTTCGTCGCCAGCGTAGGCATTGGTCTAATCTTCGGCATCTGGCCCGCGTGGAAAGCAGCGCGCCTCGATCCAATTGAATCGCTGCGCTATGAGTAGGACAGACATTCCTGTCTGTCCCACTCGTCGGATTGATCGTGAAGTCACTAAAGAATAAGGACAGACAGGAATGTCTGTCCTACCAAGACTACGAAATAAAGCTCGGGAAGATCGCCGTAAGCGTGAGCCCGAGTAGTAAGTAGAGTATCCAGACAGTTATCACAGCGCCCCACGCCGCGGTACTGCTGACCTTCGTCCCCGCGTTTTGCAAACCTTTGGCCCGCAGCCACAAACCATAAAACGAAAGCACACCGATGGCCGTAGCCGCCACAAACAACACCGGATGATCGGCCGGATTGAAGAGCACTCCCAGGTTGTCCTGTAGCAGCGTTTCCTGCCCGAGAATCGGATGAATCTGATCCGGATCCTTGATGAAGAGAAGGATAAGGCTTATTACCTTTTGGATAACTGCTACCGGAAGACTCGCATAAAAATAAACTGCCAACGCTTGCCAAAAGTTTATCCGGCCGCCGAATATCATGACGCCCACCAGATAGAGCGAGGCCACGATACAGCCCAACACAAAAATTCCGACAAACGACTTAGCGGCCGATTGAACTCTCTGTATCGGCTGCTTCGCCTGGTTGAGAGCATCCTCTCTCGCTGCCTCCATCCGGTCGGGCGGCGGCTTTATCGGGCTCTGCTCCAGCTTATCCATCGTGTAGGAAACGATGCGTTCCGGAGTCAGCCGCTGCACGAAGGCGGCGTTGTAGGCAATGCTGAGTACAGCAACAACGATATACGGAGCCAGCCAATGCGGGTGCCATCGTAGATTTCTAAAGACTCGAGTGGGTTCAAAGAAAATCCCGATAAGTTTTTGGCCCACCGACATCGGCGGCTCTTCCACTCCCGTTGCTTCCGGCAGCCTGACGAAGCTAAGAGCGAACAGCAGTATTCCCCAGAAGATGAAGGCGACTCCGGTAAAAAATCCGCCCGGCAAAATCTTCGCAATGCCGGCAACCAGCAGGAGCAGACCGACGACAAATAGACCGATCGCAACCGGTCTTAGTTTAGTTGGTCGAGGCGGTACAGCGTCTGGGAGAACGGGTGGCGGTGCTTGAAATTCAACGTTGGGATCGCTCATCTGTTTATCCTCCGATGTAGTAGAGGACGGGGAGAAAACAGTCCGTCCGGAGAGTACCCAAGCGCGCGGCTTGAGCGTTATTTGTTGAACTGGCTGATACGTCGATGCGGACAACGATGTTTCACGCGACCGCTTCAAGTTTAGAGTACAAACTTTAGTTTGCCGACTCGCGCGACCGCAACCTAAAGGTTGTACTCTAAACTTTTTGTGCCAACGGCGCCTCAGCCCATCCGGAACTATCCGCAGATTACGCAGATTTCACAGATTCAATAAGAACCAGAAAACGTTTAAGCGAAAGCGTGAAGTGGTAATAACTACAACTCCCTTTCCTGCTGTATTGCGTATCTGCATATCTGCGTAATCTGTGGATTCAAATTTTCGCGTACCTGCCGTCTTGGCGGCTTAGTTACTTGAAGCTTCCGCCCAACCGGGAACGCGAATGCACGCGACCCGATGTCCGGGCGAAACTTCGCGCAACTCTGGATCAATGCGTGCGCACTCGTCAATAGCTATCGGGCAGCGCGTGCGAAAGCGGCAGCCTGACGGCGGATTGATGGGCGTCGGCACATCGCCCTGCAAGACGATCCGCTCGCGTTTGTGTTTTGGATCCGGAATTGGAATCGCCGACAGCAGTGCCTTCGTATAAGGGTGCAGCGGGTTCGCGTAAAGCTCGGCCGCCGTTGCCACCTCTACAATGCGGCCGAGATACATGACGGCAACGCGAGAAGAGATGTGCTCGACCACCGCCAGTCCGTGCGAAATAAAAAGATACGCGAGCCCAAACTCCTGCTGCAGATCCTGAAGTAGATTAACTACCTGCGCCTGCACCGAAACGTCCAGGGCCGAGACGGGCTCGTCAGCCACGATGAGTTTTGGATTGAGGGCGAGCGTCCGGGCCACGCCAATGCGCTGCCGCTGTCCACCGGAAAACTCATGACTGTAGCGTTTTCGGTAATCCGGATCGAGTCCGACTTTTTTCAACAACTCCGCGACGCGATCGCGTCGTTCTTTCTTCGTACCAATCTTATGAATCACGAGCGGCTCGCCTACAATGTCGCCAACCTTCATGCGTGGATTCAGCGAGGCATAAGGATCCTGAAATACGATCTGCATCTCGCGGCGTAGTTCTCGCATTTTAGTCTTGCCTAATGATAAAACGTCGCGACCCTCAAACTTGATTTCTCCCGCCGTCGGTTCGATTAGACGCAAGAGACAACGTCCCACAGTCGATTTTCCGCAACCGGACTCGCCGACCAGTCCGAGCGTTTCACCACGAAAAATTTCAAACGACACGCCGTCGACCGCGCGCACCACGTCGTCGCTGTTTTCCACCGCGAAGTGCTTAACGAGTCCGCGCACTGCCACAAGTTGATCGTGATTCGTGTTCATCTAAATCGGAGAACCCGCAGATTACGCAGATTCCTCAACAGCTACGAGGCCGCATTTCTTTTTCGAACGGGACATTCGCTTAAACTAATGTGTCGATTCCTAATCTGCGGAATCTGCGGATAATGTCTGATGGTCCGCCGCAACTGCCGCCGCCAGATCAAAAAGCACGCAACGCACTTTCACGCCGCCTTCAAGATCGTACAGCGGTATCTCTTCCTCCGTGCAGCGCGGCAGACGGTAGGGACAGCGCGGCGCAAAGTGGCAACCGGACGGAAGCTCTGTGGGGCTTGGCACAGTGCCTTCAATCGTTTCGAGTCGTTCCTTTTTCGCGACGGCCGCGCTCGTGAGCTTGGGAACCGATCGCAACAGACCTTCAGTGTACGGATGCTTCGGCCGCGCAAACAATTCTTCAACGGGCGACTCTTCGACGATGCGGCCGGTGTACATCACCGCAACGCGGTCTGCAACCTCAGCTACTACTCCCAGATCGTGCGTGATCAAGAGCACCGCCAGTTCGCGATTTCTTCTTAACTCATCCAACAGTTCCAGAATCTGGGCCTGGATCGTCACGTCGAGCGCTGTCGTCGGTTCGTCGGCAATCAAAAGTTTGGGATTGCAGGCGAGCGCCATGGCGATCATTACCCGCTGGCGCATTCCGCCTGAGAGTTGGTGCGGGTACTCATCAACACGCCGCGCCGGATCGGGAATCGAAACTTCGCGCATCGCTTCGATAGCAGCGGCACGCGCAGCTTTGCGTGAAAGCTTGCGGTGCAACCGGAGCGCTTCGGCAATCTGCTCGCCCACGGTGAAGACCGGGTTGAGAGACGTCATCGGATCCTGAAAGATCATCGCGATGTCGTCGCCGCGAATCTGCCGCATCTCGGCGTCTGAAAGTTTCAGCAGGTCCTTACCATCGAAGCTGATCTCGCCACCGACGATTTTCCCCGGCGGAGCGATCAGCCGCATGATCGAAAGCGCCGTTATCGATTTACCGCAACCCGATTCCCCCACTAGTCCCAACAACTCACCCGAGTCCAGATGGAAACTCACACCGTTAACCGCACGCACCAAGCCGGCGCGCGTAGGAAAATGTGTCCGCAGATTTTTGACTTCAAGCAGGTATGACATAACTTTTTAGTACACAACAATCGCTTGCGTCCCGGCTCCGCCGTCCGATGTGCGGAAGGTCTCTGACCTTCCGGGATCCTGCTTTATCCTCGGCTTCGCCCCTGATTCGGTGCGTAGCCCCAATAAATTTACCGAGACTAAACGGTGGGGCAAAGCCGCCACCGCACATCAGG
This sequence comes from Pyrinomonadaceae bacterium, assembly GCA_036009285.1. Taxonomy (GTDB): domain Bacteria; phylum Acidobacteriota; class Blastocatellia; order Pyrinomonadales; family Pyrinomonadaceae; genus PSRF01. The sequence goes on from DASYMB010000032.1 coordinate 4,315, forward strand.
TGGCAAAGCCATGATACGAACACCTCTTCGCTCGTAGAGGTGCTAACACTAAAGCGCGTTAACCTTTTGCACCTTTCGAATCAAACGGTAGACGTTTCCTTGTACTCACCCCAAACGTTGCGAAAGCGATTGCTGATCTCCCCGACTGTCGCGTGGGCTTCGACGCATTCGAGGATTCGCGGCAAAAGGTTTTCCGTTCCGCGCGCCGCTTCTTCCAGTTTCGCGAGTGCGGTATCAACCGCCGCAGAATCTCGCCGGCTGCGGACTGCGCGAAGGCGCTCGATCTGTTGCTGTTCAATCGCCGGATCGATGCGCAGCGTCGGCACAGTGGTTTCTTCTTTACTCTGAAAACGATTTACACCGACGACGATCGCTGCTTCAGTTTCGATCGCGCGTTGATAACGATAGGCCGACTCCTGAATTTCTTTTTGCACGTAACCGGTTTCAATCGCGCGCAACATTCCGCCGAGGGCATCGATCCTTTCGATATAGTTACGCGCACGATCTTCAATGTCGTTAGTAAGCTGCTCGATAGTGTATGAACCCGCCAGCGGATCTGCGACATCGCCAACGCCGGACTCATGAGCAATAACCTGCTGGGTGCGTAAGGCGAGACGCGCCGCCGCTTCCGTCGGCAATGCGAGCGCTTCGTCCATCGCGTTGGTGTGCAGCGATTGTGTTCCGCCAAGCACGGCAGCGAGGGCATGAATTGTGGTACGCACAACATTCACTTCCGGCTGTTGTGCCGTGAGTGAAGACCCGGCGGTTTGCGTGTGAAACCGGAGCATCAACGAACGCGGATCGCG
>DASYMB010000033.1:0-2849 GCA_036009285.1 Pyrinomonadaceae bacterium
CTTGAGCGCGATGAATTTACATTTATGTGGGAGTGATATGTGGGAGCAATTTGTGCTAATTAGTTTAAATGTGAGAATTTCCTAAGGAATAGGTATGAGCCGAGCAGGACTCGAACCTGCGACCCACTGGTTAAAAGCCAGTTGCTCTACCGACTGAGCTATCGGCCCACATGTTTCAAACAGTGCTGCATTCTAACCAAGTGAAAGTCCAATGTCCAAAGTCCAATGTCCAACGTCAAAATGGGCCGCGGATGAGTTTGGACTTTGAACGTTGGGCTAGTCGTCAAGCCAGCGTCCGACGGCGGAATTCTTAACAACGATCGTTTGCGTGCGCTCAGGTCCGGTGGATACCAGCCCAATCTCAACCCCAATCTTTTCGGAAAGAAAGTCTACGTAACGCCGCGCGTTGGCGGGAAGGGAACTCATTTCCGTGGTTCCCACTGTCGACGTCTGCCAGCCCGGCAGGGTTTCGTAGATCGGTTCAATACGGCGCAGGTCCTGGGCAACGGCGGGGAGCGATTCACAAACACGCCCGTCAAGTTTGTAGCCTACGCAAACCTTGATCTCTTCCAGTGTATCAAGCACATCAAGCTTGGTAAGCGCTACCGATGTGAAGCCATTGATCTCCGCGGCATAGCGCGTTGCGAAAGCGTCGAACCAACCGCAGCGACGAGGCCGGCCCGTCGAGGCTCCGTATTCTCGTCCTCGTTCACGAATCAGTTGGCCCAGCTCAGCTTCGCCTTTCAGCATTTCAGTTGGGAACGGACCTTCGCCCACGCGCGTCGTGTAGGTGCGCACAATTCCCAGCACGCCGGTTAATCGATTTGGCGCCAGACCAGTACCGACAATGGCGCCGCCGGCGATGGTGCTGGAGGAAGTAACAAAGGGATAGGTTCCGTGGTCCACGTCGAGCAGGGTAGCCTGCGCGCCTTCTAGCAGAATGGATTTACCTTCCGTCGCCGCGAGGTTCAGGAAGTGTGTGGTGTCGCCGATGAATGCGCCGAGGCGTTCTGTCAGGCGCAACATCTCGTTAAAGATTTCTTCTGCATCCAGCCGCTCGCCACCATAAGCCTCGATGATGCGATTGGCGTCTTCGAGGTTACGCTCAATGCGCGAGCGCAGAACTTCGGGCACGAGGGCATCGGCCGTGCGGATGCCGCGCCGGCCGGCTTTATCCTCGTAAGCGGGGCCAATGCCGCGCAGCGTTGTGCCCACCTTCTCGTTACCCAGCCGCTCTTCGCTCGTGTGGTCCAAAGCGCGATGATAGGGAAGAATCAAATGAGCGCGGGAACTGATCTTTACGCGTTCCGGAGAAACTTCCACGCCCTGGGCCATCAGGCGATCGGCCTCTTCAAAAAATGCCTTCGGGTCGATCACCATGCCGTTGCCAAGCACGCAGATCTTTCCGCGGTGCACAATTCCCGAGGGCAACAGATGCAGCACAAACGACTTTTCGCCCACCTGCACTGAGTGGCCGGCGTTGTGTCCGCCCTGGTAGCGCGCAACGATGTCGAAGTGCTCGGCAAGAAGGTCAACAATCTTGCCTTTGCCTTCATCACCCCATTGAGCGCCGATGACAACGATTATTTTAGACATGGAAGGTGGGTACCGGGTGCTGGGTGTCTGGTATCAGCGTTATTAAAGGGTTTGCCCGGAGGGTACCGGGTGCTGGGTGTCTAGTGTCAGCATTAGTTAAGTTTTGCGCCGCAGCAATGGTTAACTTTGATCGGCAATGCTTTACCTGGCACCCGACACCTGATCCCTGAAACCCGTTTTACGCGGTGGCGGCGCCGGCAACGTGTTTGTCGATCATGCGCGAGATTGCTTCTTTGGAGGTTGCGCCCACGACGCGCTCTTCTTCCTTACCGCCTTTGAAAAGAATCAGCGTGGGAATACCTTTAATTCCGTAGCGTTGCGAAATGGAAGGGTTGTCGTCAACGTTTACCTTCACAACGCGCGCGTTGGCCGCATATTTTTCGGCAACAGCAGCGACTGTCGGTTCCAGCATGCGGCAAGGAGCGCACCACGCGGCCCAGAAGTCGACCAGCACCGGCCGTTTAGACTGCAATACGTCCTTTTCAAAACTGCTATCACTAACTTCAGCCAGAGTTTCACTCATTTATTTGCTCCTCGTTCGTTGTCTGGTCAGGAGTTGCAACGTTCGTTTAGAGGCGGGCACTGCCGCCGTCTCAACGTTGAACCGGCAGGCAATGCCCGCCTCTAAACGGATCGAAATAAGCTTATGGCAGCTCAAATTATTTCCTGATAAAGCTGGATGTATTTCTGAGCGGCGGCGTCCCAGGAGTTGTCCCTGGCCATGCCGTTCAATTGTATCTTGCGCCATTCGTGGGGCCGGCCATAAAAGTAAAGTGCTTCGCGTATTTTTTCAAGCAAAGCGCCGGCGTTGTATTCGTGAAACTTGAAACCGGTTCCTGCGCCGCTTGCGGGATGGAAATTTTCAACCGTGTCGTCGAGCCCGCCGGTGGCCCGCACTATCGGGACGGTGGCGTAGCGCATGCTGTACATCTGGTTTAGACCGCAAGGCTCATAGTACGAAGGCATAAGGAACATGTCCGCCCCGGCTTCGATTTGATGCGCGAGCGGTTCACCAGCATAGCCTTTGTAAACCCCAACCTGACGCGGCGCGCTATCGTGCAAGCGCTGCAGAAAATCTTCATACTCGCTTGCGCCGGCGCCGAGTGCGATGAAGAAAGAACCAGTCCGCAGAATGGCATCGCCCAGTTGACGAATGAGGTCATAGCCTTTTTGCGCTACCAGCCGCGAGATGATTGCGATGATGGGGCGCTCGGGCTCCTGCGGCAGTCCGAAGCGACGCAGCAGATCAAGCT
>DASYMB010000034.1:0-2792 GCA_036009285.1 Pyrinomonadaceae bacterium
AAAGTTGTGAAAACAAATCAACCGGTGGAGTTGACACACGAACGCGTGAAAGAGATTGTCATTCCTTTCCTGCGGAGCAGAGGCCACTTGTGCGATGAAGAAGCTATAGCCGGGTAAATTACACTTTGCAGAGCCTTGCAAATGTGTGCCAAGCAGAAGCCCGACGGTTAGGAAGGGCTCGGCATTCTTAGCTGTAATGATACGCAAGGTTGTGGTCAAAAGCCCTTCCTAACGGTCGGGCTTCTGCTTGGCACGAACTCGCAAAGGTCCACAAAGTCGGTTGGAAATAGAACTGCATGTTTGATCAACTTACTGGAAACGAGCGCGTAAAGAACCTGCTCAAGCGAATAGTGGAAGCCGGGCGCATACCCGGCGCTCTGCTGTTTACGGGCGAAGAAGGAATCGGCAAGAAACTATTTGCGCTCGCGATCGCGAAGGCGCTTAACTGCAAGTCGCCGCGAGGTGTTGAAGGTTGTGGCCGGTGTCCCTCGTGTGTGCGCATCGGCAAATTCAATTATCCACAATCGAGCGAGTCAGACGATTGGAAAGGGATCATCTGGACAGATCATCCGGACGTCGGAATGGTGGTGGCGCCGAAGCGAATATTGCTGGTTGAACAGATGCGCCTCATCGAACGCGAAGCAAACTATCGACCTTACGAAGGCAACGCGCGCGTGTTCCTGATCGACGATGCTGAAAAGCTAAACGACTCGTCGGCAAACGCCCTGTTGAAGGTCTTGGAGGAACCGCCGCATACCTCCCACATCGTGTTGTTGACCTCACGCCCCGACATGTTGCTCCCTACCATTCGCTCGCGCTGCCAGATGATCCGCTTCTCGCCGCTTGCGCCAAAAGAGATTGAAGCTCATTTGCTGCAAAACAAAATCGCGAGCGCCGGCGAGGCGCGTGTTCGCGCGCGCGTTGCCCGCGGCAGCCTGGGTCGTTCTCTCGAATCCGGGTTTGACGACTTCGTCAGCCAGCGCGCCGGTATGCTGCAGCTATTGCAGGCTCTCGCTGTAACGGACGATCGAATACAACTCCTTCGTTCGGCGGAGGAATTCAATGATGCCAGGCATAAGGAGGACTACGAATCGCGCCTGGATATTCTCGAGACGCTGATTCGGGATGCGTGGATGCTGTCGCTTCAGGCCCCGCCCGAGAGCGTCGTCAACGAAGACCTGCTGCCGCAACTGCAGCAGATCAGTGAACGATTGGATAGCCGCCGACCCGCGAGTTGGATCTCGCAAATCGAAGAGATGCGCGAACAACTTGTGGTGAACATCAATCGCAAGGCGGCGACTGATTCGCTGTTTCTCACTATGGCCGCAGCCGCGCCACCGCTTCAAAGAAAACGCTTCGTGCCCCGTTAGTAGGACAGACATTCCTGTCTGTCCATTCCTGTCAAAATCCTGGCTGCCCCCCATTAGATCTGGAACGTCCTGCTTCTCAAGGACAGGCAGGAATGCCTGTCCTACGAGAGCTACAATTATTGGGCGCTTCTTTCAGCATAGTTGCTGAGCGCCTCAGCGAGTGGCGCGATATGCTCATCGTAGCGAAGCACGCGACTGTAGTGTCCGGCTGCAACTTGCTTCTCACCGTAGTGCTCATAGAACGGTTGCTCTACAGTCGAGTGGCGCGCCCCGTTATCGCCATCGGAAGCAACCGCGCGCAGGCGCTCTATTCGAAACGCCTCAATCGAAGTCCGCCCGAGCGCGTTGCTGACCTCGCCGGCAAGTTCGGAGTATCCCTGCGCCGCTGATATTTTTCGCTTAAGTGCAGTCTGGTCCAATCGCAGCCAAATTTCATCGGCAGGAGTTGTTTCAGGACTGCTGTGCGGTTGGCTGATCAGGGAGAAATCGAAATTCGCGATCTCGTGGTTACGCGCCCGGCGCGCGACTCTCACCGCCGCGTTGATTACCAGGCGACAAACATCATGCATGGGGTTGTAGCCTTCCAGAGCGTCGCCCGCCACAAAGTCAATGCGTTCATTAACGAACGTCTCGGTCAGTTCCCTCGCAAAGTCGATGAAGAGATCGAAATCGTGATTGAGAATGGCCGCGTAGCCGGCCGAATCCGTTAGGCGTCCGTAGATCTTGCCCTGCCGCGCGCAAGCCCGATTAAGAATATTTGTAGTTGAGTTGAGCCTTGATTGCCTGGAGCGTCCCGAGCCGTCCGTGAGAATGAAGACGCGCGGCTTTGTTACCTCCAGCAGACGATGAACCATGAGTTCATGACCGGGATGGGCCACGACCAGAGCGGCGCGGGCGTCTGTAGGTAACAAGCGCAGGTTGTTGTTTTCACGTTTCAAGTTTCAAGTTTCAGGTTTCAAGTTTCACGTTTCGAGTTCCGAGTTCCGAGTTCCGAGTTCCCCACACCTTCAACTCTAAACTTAGGTTCCTGCCTGTCCAGGTTGTAAAGCAAACTGTTAGTTTGCGTTCGTGGAATAGCTCAAGCTGAATGGCGACGAATCATCGCAAACTAACAGTTTGCTTTACGAGTCAGTCACGTCCAATCGGATTTGATCACCGATCCACGCCGATGCCCGAAAGGCGCTCCACCAGGTAAGTCTTATTGAAATCGGCTTCCTCGAAGAACTCTTTTTCAGAACTAGAACGCAGAAAGCGGTGGCCTTCCTGCATCGAATCGTAGTGCACATGCCAGCCCTTAGCTCGCTCCAGCGGGTTCCATCTATCTCTCCGCTCCCGAAAAACTTTCTTCTCTCCATGTTCCTGCGATCTAAAAGAGTAGTGCTTCAACAAAAACTTGAAAGGGTAGACTCGACGGCCCGCAAA
>DASYMB010000035.1:0-3120 GCA_036009285.1 Pyrinomonadaceae bacterium
ACAGCATGGAGTTCGGCGAGCGCGTCGCCTTCTTCGACGTCGACGACACGAAGCGGACGCTCACCTGCGACCGCGGCGAGTTCATCGGGCGCAACGGCAGCCTCCAGGCACCTGCGGCCTTGCGCCGCACACGGCTCTCGGGCAAGACCGGGCCCGGGCTCGATCCCTGCGCCGCCATCCAGGTGGTGCTCGATCTGCCCGGCGACGAAAGCCAGGAGGTGACCTTCAGGCTCGGCGTGGGGCGCAATGCCGACGATGCACGCAGTCTTGCGCAACGCTTCCGCGGTGCCACGGTGGCCCGTGCGACGCTCCAGGCCGTCCGCGCCCAGTGGCAGAAGACGCTCGGCGCCGTGCGCGTCGACACGCCCGACGTCTCGCTCAACGTGCTCTGCAACGGTTGGCTTCTGTATCAGACGCTGTCGTGCCGCATCTGGGCGCGCTCGGCGTTTTACCAATCGGGCGGAGCGTTTGGTTTTCGCGATCAGTTGCAAGACGTGATGGCGCTGGTCTACAGCAGTCCGGCGGTCGCTCGCGGACAGATACTGCTGGCTGCCGGCCACCAGTTCAAAGAGGGCGACGTGCAACACTGGTGGCATCCGCCGAGTGGGCGCGGCGTGCGCACGCGCTTCTCCGACGATCTTTTGTGGCTGCCGTTTGTTGCGACTTTTTATGCCGGCGTCACCGGCGATCTCTCGGTGTTTGACGAAGTGGTTCCCTTTCTCGAACAGGAGCCATTGAAGCCGGACCAGCAGGAAGCGTACCTGCAGCCTTCGATCTCAACGGAGTCGGCCTCTGTTTTTGAACACTGCATTCGCGCGCTCGATCGCAGTTTGGCAGTCGGTCAGCACGGTCTGCCGTTGATGGGCTCAGGCGACTGGAACGACGGCATGAATCGCGTGGGCCATCTCGGCAAAGGCGAGAGCGTCTGGGTTGGTTGGTTTCTATATACGACGCTCGCGGCCTTTGCGCCTTTATGCGACGCCCGCGATGATCCCAATGAGCAGGCGCGCGCGAGCCGCTATCGTGAGCACAACGAAAAACTGAAGAAGGCGTTGGCCGAAAATGGTTGGGACGGCGACTGGTATCGCCGTGCTTACTTCGACGACGGCACGCCGCTCGGCTCGGTGCAGAATGATGAGTGTCGCATCGATTCTATCGTGCAATCGTGGGCTGTGATCTCGGGCGCCGCCGAAAGTTATCGGGCCCAGCGCGCGATGGCGGCAGTTGAAGAATATTTGATCCGTCGCGGAGACGGCCTGGTGATTCTCTTCACGCCGCCTTTCGACAAAGGCAAGTTGGACGTGGGCTACATCAAGGGCTACGTCCCCGGCGTGCGCGAGAATGGCGGGCAATACACTCATGCGGCACTTTGGACTTTGATTGCCTTCGCGATTCTCGGCGACGGTGAACGCGCCGGCGAACTCTTCTCGTTACTGAATCCCGTCAACCATTCTTCCACTCGCGCGGGTCTTCACAAATACAAAGTGGAACCTTACGTTGCGGTAGGCGACGTCTATGCAGTTCCGCCTCACACGGGACGCGGCGGTTGGACCTGGTATACCGGTTCCGCCGGCTGGATGTATCGCGCGGGGCTCGAATCGATATTGGGTTTCAAGTTACGCGGCGAGCGGCTGCAGATCGATCCCTGCGTGCCGCGCTGGTGGCGCGACTTTGAAATTACTTATCGGCGCGGCCGCACGACCTTTCGTATCAAAGTTGAGAATCCGCTCGCGGTCAGTCGTGGCGTCGCGACAGTTGAGCTGGACGCCACACTGCAACCTGACGACGCAGTCCTGTTGGTCGATGACGGTCAAACTCACATCGTCCGCGTGGTGCTCGGCGAGAAGGCAAAGAGCGATTCAGCCGCAGACGAGATCGAGAGCAGTTCTCAGCAACCAGCCGGCAATAGTTAAGATTTGAGAGAAACTAATTCCTACTTACAATTTGCAACCGTTGAATTTGTTTTCGCTCCAGAGGAGCCAGATGTTTATAGCTGCGAACGTACGCTCAAAGCCCTCGCTCCGTTAGCAGCGAAACTCGGCAGCGGAACGTTCGCAGCATGACCGTAGCGTCTGGAAACTGGGCTGTTGTTAGTCACTCATCATTCGTCCAACGGACTTCTGCGTTCCGAAGGATGCTTTTGCCATGAAAAATAATGAAGCGCTTGATGTGCTGCATGTAGGCCTTCTTAGTCCTCAGGCTGAGATGTCGCAGACGTGCCGTAGCTCTGACTTGATCCAGAAGTTTGGACGAAGACATACGGATTTCCTGTTTTTAATAGGGTGAAGAGTTTGTATTTGCGGGATAATGTCACTTAAGCGGTATTATCACCACGAGCAAGATAATACCGCCAGAGTGTTATTATCAAGCCTTAAGCTGGATAATATATAGTTGGATTGCTATTGGAGTGTTAAGAACGGATCGGAGGAAGCCTCCCCATGACACGGCGAAATCAAATTGCGCGATTTGTTTCCGTTCTCGTACTGGGCTTGTTAATAGCTCCTCCGAAACTCGCGGTTACGCGGGTTCATGCGCCTATCACGCCACCCTACAAGATTACCGCCGTGAAAGCCATGCTGTTCTATGACGGGAGCGCAACGTTCTCACGCGATGTCCTCGCCAAGCTCGAATTCACTTTCTGGAACACAATTATCGGCGAAGGAGATGCTGAGGCACCATCGAATTCGACCTTGATTTTGGTTGAGGTCACCGGAAACCCCTCGTCCAATGAAGCGCCTCCTGCTCGTAAGGTCGAACTGACCGCCATGGCATCTCGCAAACTGCTTCTAAAACGTACTATCGACATTGGCTTGTTTGGCGACAGCGATAAATTCTATGCGGCCTTTTGGCTCTACGAGACGGGTTGCGAACCAGTCACGTTGTCAGCTCGAATCGTAGGGCAGGTGCAGGCATCTTCCGTTACGCGAAAAATACTCTTTGAGTGCGGTGAATAACCTGCCGCTAATGACAGCGCAATCCAACAATCCATCTGAGGCTGACGAGTCAAGAGATTTTTGACTCAGGCAGCATTTTTGGCTGCGTAAGACAACAAGGGCGAACCCTTTTTGCGCAGGTTCTCCAGATACCTCACCTCGTTATAAGGCGAGCGAGTCTGCCAGC
>DASYMB010000036.1:0-3481 GCA_036009285.1 Pyrinomonadaceae bacterium
TTGTCGATCTCTTCAACTTCGGCAAAGCCGTAAGCCCAGCAGACCGCATCCTGTTTGATCTGGATGGCCAGCTCTTCGCGCATTTCATGATCGAGAATCTTCTTGGAGTCGTCTAAGCCGCGGAGTTTGTAATTCCGCGGCAGAATTACGGCGCCGGCTACAACCGGACCTGCAAGCGGCGCCATTCCGGCTTCATCTACGCCGGCGACGAGCGCGTATCCTTGCGACCACAAATCAATTTCAAACCGCAGCAGAGTATGAAGTCGCTGACCTTCAGAGCGATTACTGCGATAGCGCTCGCGTATTCGCCTGGCCAACTGATGGGCGCCCTGTCGAGTATCAACTTCCAGAGCCTCAAGCAATCCCTTAGGCACGGGCCGGCTCCGCTCGAGAAAGAGCTGGCGTAGTTCAGGTATGGATTTCCTTAATAAGTCTTCGATTGAAGGCATGCTTAACTGCCGAACCTTTGCTGTAAGATAAGTTTGAATCCGCGCGGCCGTATACGGAAGTGTTATTCTAAAACGAAAAGTTACTGTCCGGCGAGTAGCGGAGTAGAAAAAACATCAACCTCGATTGAAAATAAAAACTTGGCCCCACGTAAGCTATCCAGAAAACAACTGCGTGTTCTCGGAATTCTTCCGCTCGCGTTCTTCAGCGCGCAGGCGATTCACTACTGGGAGATCAACGAACTCGGGCACGCGTTCTGGATGTGCAACATCGGAAACCTGCTGCTGGCGCTGGGTCTATTTTTTGAGCAGCCCCTATTGATGCGGGTTGCTATCATCTGGATGGTTCCCGGTGTCGCTGTTTGGTTCTTCTATGTTGTACCCACCTGGGGAATGCTTTTTACCGGCAGGTTTGACGACGCGCAGTTGATCGGAGTCGTAACGTCTTCGCTCGCGCACCTGGGAGGATTCGCTGTCGGTTTAGTCGTGTTGCGGCAAATCGGAATGGACGCGCGCGCCTGGTTTTATGCTTACGTCTGGTATTTTGTGGTGCAGATGCTCTCACGACTGACCACACCAGCCGCAATGAACGTAAACCTCTCGCACAGCATTCAAAGCGGATGGGAACAAACCTTTAGCAGTTACTGGAAGTTCTGGTTGGTGCTGAGCACCCTTGTAGGCCTCTGCTTATGGATCCTTGGCCAACTACTAAAAATGATCTGGCCCGCACCGGCCCCACCTTCTGATGCGGACGGTGCTCCAATACTTTAACGCGATCGCAGCTAGTCCTTTTGCATTCGAGTATCACTGCCGGCGTCGTTTCCATCTACGAGCTTCTTCTGGAGCACGGGCGCAGATCTTCGAGCAGCGCTATCATTCGTAGTCGTAGCTGAAGGATTAAACACATAAGTGTCACGCGTACGCACCGCCACGTTCGGCTGATTCACGCGCACGTTGATTTGCCTTCGTTGTCCCGCCTGAGATTGACTCTTGGGGTAATAGCCCAAACTATACTGTCGCCGCAACTCCTCGGCTATGTTGGCGAAAGCATAGGAAAGATTCTGCGTCGAGTCTGCCTGATAGCTTCTCGCGCCAGTGCGGTCGGCGAGTTCGTGCAGGTAGCGATTCGCCACATCATAGTCATGTCTGCTGGTCCCAACACCGCCGCCTCCGCGAGAGCTACTGCCGCCGCCGCCCCTGCGGAAGATTCCGCCGAGGATATCAGCCACAATGTCTCCATTGGAATTGGGCCAACGGCCGGAACCTGGCCACCCTGAACCGCCTCCCTGGTCCACGTAAGTATCGTATTGCACCGGATAGATCAATGCGTCCAGCTCTTCGGCGTCACGAACATTGCCGGCATACGAAGCATGTCTGCTTGTCGTATCGACACCATCGCTAAAAAGAACAATCGCTTTGCGGCCGGCTACGCTGTTCAACCGCTGGTTCATAACGAGATCGACGGCGTCATACAGCCTGGTGCCGTTTCCAGTTTGCGTTTGCCGAATCGCATCGCGCAGGCGATAACGGTCGCTGGTAAATTCCGTAAGCACTCTCACTTGATCGTCGAAGGATACAACCATGACGCGATCGTCTTGCCTTAACTGATTCACAAAGCTAATAGCAGCGTCCTGAATGTCCTCGAGCCGAAAGCGAGTGGAACCGCTGGTGTCGATCATTAGTACGAGGGAGAAGGGCTTGTCGACCGAAGAGAAAAAGGCGACGCTTTGTTCGATGCCATCTTCCCAAAGCCGAAAATCTTCCTTGCGTAAGTTTGGAATGTAACGACCGTTGCGATCCGTGACGCTGACCGGGATGGTCACCAGGGTAGTGTCGACGCGTATGACGTCGCCGGCGTCAACCTCCTCGGGTCCGTCAGGCGCAGCGACAGGCGACTGATTATTCGGCTGGCTGCCGGGCGGGCGCGTTGCGCCTTTCAGCACGGGAGCGCTGGAAGGACTTGCGGAACCGGGCGCGGACGAAGGAGGGATTTGGGGAGGGTTTTGTCCAACCCGCCGTTGACGCGTCTGAGCGTTCAAAGCGATAGCGAAAAGCGCTAACAGGGAAAGAAGCGCCAGGCATGATGTAATTCTTTTCATGATAAAGCTCCAGGTATTAAGTCGCGTGGCAAATTGCCAACTACGTTGGATGCGGAGATGCTGATTTGGATGCTTAAGCGCCTGACCGCAGGAGCTGGAGGAGAGTAGCTACTGGTGCAAGATAACGCGCTCTCACTGAATGTAGCAAGGCGAAAGCTGCTGCATGGTCGTCTAGGGAACTGCGTGTTTCGCCCGCGCCGTCGCCGCGGCTCGTGAATTATGCGATTATCTGTCGCTGATTATCTCCTATGCGGATTTTCCGACGCTTACTTTATTGGTGGTCACTCTTTGTGGCGGCGGCACTGCTGCTCAGTCTCGGGCCCCCTGTGCTGCTGCTGGCATCGCTAACCGGTAACCACGACCTGGTTTATCCGTGGGCGCTTTTTGGCGCGCGAAACTGGTTGCGCCTGAGTGGGGCGAAAGTCCAGGTAAGCGGCAGCGAGCACCTCCGGGAGAATCAAACGTATGTCTTTATCTCCAACCATAGATCTTACCTGGATACTGCAACGCTCTTCGTTTATACGGGCCGCAGGCTGGGACTGTTGGCAAAAAAGGAATTGCTCGGTGTTCCCATTCTGGGATACGGCATGGGTTTTGTGAATGTCATGGCGATTGATCGCTCAAACAGCGAGCGGGCTCGTGAGACTGTGGAGGCCGCTACCGCGCGCATTCGCTCGGGCATTTCGTTTGGCGTGTTTGCTGAAGGCACGCGAGCCAGGCCGGGACAGTTTCTGCCGTTCAAGAAAGGCGCGTTCTACATGGCCGCACAAGCGGGCGTGCCGATCGTGCCGGTGGCGATCAAAAATACAGATCGCTTAATGGGAAAGGGAACCGGCGAAGCCCGGCCGGGAACAATCGAGATGGTTATGCTGCCGCCCATTTCAACGACGGGTTACACAACGGATGAGGACGTTAAGCAATTGGTCAATCGCGTGC
>DASYMB010000037.1:0-4423 GCA_036009285.1 Pyrinomonadaceae bacterium
AGTTTGCTTTACATTTCCGGCTTCTCTAAACTGCCGTCAAAATTCCGATCCGTCTGAAGGGAATCGACGTGAATGTCAGCCAAACTTCTGCTTCGTCTTGTCGCGGCCGCAGCTTTTGCATTTCTTTTGTCTTCCATCGCCTGCCAACAAACATCTGCTCCTAACAATCAACCGGCAATGAATGCTAACGACTCCAAAGCCTGGGACTCTTATGTAAACGAATTCATCGAAGCCTATTTTGTGGCGCATCCCGACTTTGCAGTGCGGCAGGGGCGGCATGAATTTGACGGTAAGCTGCCGGATTGGAGCGCCGAGGGCATTGCCAGCGAAGGTAAGCGGCTGCACGCAGCAAAAGATCGAGTTGCGAGTTTCCACGATGACACGCTCAACGAGCGGCAACGTTTCGAGCGCGATTACGTTGCCTCTGTGATCGATGGCGATCTGTTTTGGCTCGAGTCAGCCGAGTGGCCCTTTCGTTGTCCGCAGTATTACGCCGATGCGATCGATCCGGATGTTTATGTTTCGCGCGAGTATGCGCCGCTCGATCAGCGTCTCAAGGCTTACACCGCTTACGCGCGGGCGGTGCCCGGCGCCGTGGAGCAGATTCGCAAAAATCTCCGAACCCCATTGCCGAAAACGTTTGTTAACATCGGCCACACCAGTTTTGGCGGCCTGATCTCGTTTTACGAAAACGACGTGCCGGCGATCTTCGCCTCCGTCAAAGACGAACAACTGCAGCGGGACTTCAAAACAGCTAACGACGGCGCCATCAAAGCGATCAAGGAAATTGATGGTTGGTTCAAGTCGCAAGAGGCGACTGCGAACAACAACTTCGCGCTGGGCGCTGAGAAGTTTAGTGAAATGTTGAAAGCGACGGAGCGGGTGGATGTTCCGCTTGCCGAACTGGCCGCGACCGGGCGGCGAGATTTGGATCGAAACCTGGAAGCATTGAAGCAGGCATGTTCAACCTTTGCGCCGGGCTTGTCGATCGCTGAATGCGTTGCGAAAGCGCAGGCCCACAAGCCAACCGGCGGACCAGTCGAGATGGCGCGCAAACAACTCGGTGATCTAAAGTCGTTCATTCTCGAAAAGAAGGTCGTGACTATTCCGGGCACCGAAGAGGCGAAGGTTGCCGAAGCGCCCGCCTATCGCCGCTGGAACTTCGCTTACATAAACATTCCGGGTCCCTACGAGAAGGGCCTGCCGTCAGTTTATTACATCGCGCCGCCTGATCCATCCTGGTCGCAAAAAGAGAAGGACGCTTATGTCCCGGGAGTTGGAAGTTTGCTTTTTACTTCCGCGCACGAAGTTTGGCCGGGACACTTCCTGCAGTTTCTGCACGCGAACCGCTCATCTTCGAAGCTGGGCCAGCTATTCGTTGGTTACGCGTTCTCGGAAGGTTGGGCACATTACACCGAGGAGATGATGTGGGACGCCGGATTGGGTAATGGCGAAGCGGAGATGCACGTGGGCCAACTGCTCGAAGCGCTGCTTCGCAACGTCCGCTTTGTGTCCGCTATCGAAATGCACACCGGCAAGATGGCGGTTGAAGATTCCGAGAAGATGTTTTTGGAACAGGGTTATCAGGATGCTGCCAACGCCCGGCAACAAGCCGCGCGCGGTACCTTTGATCCTGCGTATCTCAACTACACGATGGGCAAACTGATGATCCGAAAACTGCGTGACGATTGGACAGCGTCGCGCGGAGGCAAACAGGCGTGGCAACAGTTTCATGACGAGTTCTTGAAATATGGAGGCCCGCCCATTCCGCTGGTGCGGAAAGCGATGCTGCCGGGAGACAGCGGCTCGCTCTTTTGACGAAGATTAATTCCGGATCCCGAGCCCGACACTGTCTTTGTTATTACCGCTTACGAGCTTGAAGGAAAGCCATTGGTCGCATACCGACGGCGTCGACGGAGGAAGCATCGATGAAATCAAATAATTTTCCGCCTGGGTGGGATAAGGATCGCGTAAAGCGACTACTAGCTCGCTATGAAGATCAGACCGAATCAGAGGCAGTCGCAGAGGATGAAGCTGCATTTGCGGATCAGAGCAGAGTCGTTATGGAAGTTCCCCGCGGCCTCGTGTCGCTTGTTCGAGAACTAATCGCAAAGCACCAGCAGTAGCGAGACAATATTTAGATTGCCCAACGATCCTCTAGTCCCCGCTGTAGAGCCTTTCAAACCGCTTTTAGCCTCAATTACAATTAAGTTGTGTCTTTCAGACTGTAGAAACGCCGGGCTGAACATAACATTCCGCTCACGATCTGTTAATAAATCCTTCTGCAACTCGTTTCTAAGTGTGGAGACGAAGTTCAGGAGGATACAGTGCAGGCAACGGCTAAAACCTTGAGATTAGTTACCGAAGAACCCCCTAATGCCCCTCGGACGGAGCTGGAGACGCTCTTCCAGTCACATCACGACCGCGTTTTTCGCACGGCCCACCGCATCACCGGCAGTCCGGCCGACGCTGAAGACGTGCTGCAGACGGTTTTCCTACGCTTGATCAAAGGCAAAGAAGCTTACGACCTCTCGCAGAATGCGGAGGCTTACCTCTCGCGGGCGGCCATCAATGCCTCGCTCGATCTAATGCGGAGTCGCAGCCGCGCCAGATCTGTTGAGCTTGGTGAAATTGATGCCGAGGATCTGGAAAGCAGGTTCCAAAGCCCCGAGGCGGAGCACGCCGATCGTGAGTTGCAAACGCTCATTCGCCAAGCCGTTGCCGGTTTGGGAAAAACAGCGGGCGAGATGTTTGTGCTGCGTTACTACGAAGGCTACGACAATCAGGAAATTGCGAAGATGCTCGACACTTCACAAATGGTGGTTGGAGTGGTGCTGCATCGCGCCCGAACAAGATTACGAAAAGAGATAGGACACTATCTGGAGAAACATCATGAAAAGCAATAATAACCTGGACGGAATCCTCGACAACGCTATCACCGAAATGCGAAACGACTCGGTCGACTCGGCGGTGGTTAACGAAGCGGCCGAGCGTGTTTGGGCGCGTCTGGCTGCTGAACCTGCGGCGCAGGCAACCAGTCACACGCCGGCAACGGATCGTATTGGAAACTGCGCTGATTTTCAGTCGCTTATTCCTGCCTTTCTGAGCGGAAGTTTATCTGAAGCTCGATCGCTACTACTGGTCGATCACACGCATGAATGCATCCCTTGTCGCAAGGCGATGAAGGATGCGCGCTCGCACTATACGAGTCGTATAGCTCCCGCCAGGAAGGCGGCAGTCGCGCGGCGCTACAGCATTCAGCCCGTTGTTTTGCGGTGGGGAATTGCAGCCGCACTCATTATCGGCCTGGGCCTGATCGCGCTTCCGTTTATTCAGCGCTGGTCGCCGCTCGGTGGTGACCTCGAGGCGACGGTACAGGCGGCCGAGGGTCAGGTCTATCAAATCGCCGACACTCGCAGCACGCCGGTTACTTCCGGCGAGAAACTGGAGAGGGGCGATCGTATTCGCACTGCGAAGGACGCGCATTCATTCGTTCGTTTGGGCGATGGCTCAGTGATTGAGATGAAGGACCGCTCGGAATTTTCGTTAACGAAGAACTCGCTCGGCACTACGATTCATCTGAACCGCGGCGCGATTGTGGTGGAAGCGGCGAAACAGGGCAAGCAACATCTTTTCGTCGACACCGGCGACGGCTCGCACGTGTCGGTTACCGGCACCGTGTTTTCCGTCAACAGTGGCACCAAGGGCTCGCGTGTGTCAGTGATTGAAGGCGAAGTCCACATGGACCACGCCGGAAGCGAACGCGTGTTGCGCGGCGGCGAGCAGGCGACCACAAATGCGGCCATCGAGAAGATTCCAGTTAAAGACGAAATTTCGTGGAGCCGCAAGGCTGCTCACTATGCCGAGACACTCGCCGCGTTCTCTGCGCTGAACAAGGAGTTGGGCAAGGTTACCCTTCCGGGAGTTCGCAATTCGACGCATCTGCTTGATCTGATGCCCGAGAATACAATTGTCTACGCGGCGCTGCCTAATTTGACGTCGACCATCGTTGAGTCGCACCGGATCATGCAGGAGCGCATTAACCAGAATGCTGCGTTGCGTCAGTGGTGGGAGAAGGAAGAGGGCGGACATCGTGGTCCTAATGTGGATCAGGTGATCGGCAGCATTCGTGAATTTGGCGATTACCTGGGAGACGAAATCGCGGTATCGGTGTCGATGGATGAAAAGGGAGAACCGGTGGCGCCGCTCGTACTTGCCGACCTCAAAAATTCTGCCGGCTTGCAGCAATTTATCGAGCAGCAGATCGCGAAGTATGGAGCCAAGGCCCAGGGGAACGACCAATCTCGTCCAACAATTCGCTTTGTGGATGATCCGTTGACTGCCACCGCAACCGCGACTGAGCCGGGCAAGAAGATGGAAGAGTTGTACGTTTGGATCTCAAACGATCTGTTTGCGGCCAGTC
>DASYMB010000038.1:0-4919 GCA_036009285.1 Pyrinomonadaceae bacterium
AGACGATTTGGATCAGCATGGTGGCCGCGATGTTGACGCTTATCATCGGATTCTTTTTTGCAAAGAAGTTGACGCAGCCGGTTCAAGAATTGGCCATTGGCGCTCACCGTATTGCCTTCGGTGATTTTTCACAACGCATCACGGTAACAAGTCGCACCGAACTTGGCGATCTCGGTGATTCATTTAATTTGATGACGGATCAGCTCGAGACTTACATCAAGGACCTGCAACAGTCGGCTGCCGAGAATCGCGAGTTGTTCCTGGGCACGGTGAAAGGCTTGGCCGCAGCGATCGACGGAAAAGATCCTTATACGCGCGGCCACTCCGAACGCGTATCCAGAATGTCGGTTGCGATTGCGCAACGATTAGGACTTCCGGATGACGAGTGTGAAAAAATTCGGATCAGCGCGCTGCTTCACGACGTGGGAAAGATTGCGATCGACGACAACATTTTGAAGAAACCTTCGGCGTTAACCGACGACGAATTCACGGTGATGAAGCAACACCCGCAGAAGGGTTACAAGATCATGTCGCAGATACGGGCGATGAAGGAGTTTCTGCCCGGCATGTACATGCATCATGAGATGGTTAACGGCCAGGGCTACCCACAAGGTTTGAAGGGCGATGAAATTCCGTTGATGGCGAAAGTGGTCGCGGTTGCCGACACGTTCGACGCTATGACCACTGACCGACCGTATCAGCAGGCAATGAAGTTTGAAGATGCGATCGCGCGAATACAAAGCTTCGTCGGAACGCGCTACGATGCGCATGTAGTTGCTGCCTTCGTAGCAGCGTGTGAAGAAGGGCAAATTCGTCCCGGCTCAGTAAAACTAAAAAGCCGCACCGCCAAGGAAACGAAGATCCCGGCTCCGTCCTTTCAGAGGCCGAGCGAATCGGAGCCCGTTCCGGTTTCCTGACGCCTGACGTAACGCAAACTGTTAGTTTGCGGATCGATCCACGCAAACTAACAGTTTGCTTTACAAATTATCAGCCGCGCCCTTTTTGTTAGGACGCGGCTGTTGCGCATATAATCAACATTTCTGTTATCGACATTATTTTTGACGGACTAATCCTATGGGGCTTTTCTGGAAACGTAAGGGCGGCGATCAGTTTATTTCGCTGAAACTAAACGAGCCGCTGCCGGCGGCATCGGCGGACAAGACGGGGGCGGCACAACCGCCTGAGCAGCAGCGTGAAACTCAAGCGGAAGCAGTTTTACCGGGGATCGTTTGCGAAGGACAAACAGCAAGCGGTTCACCTGACTCCGGCGTTGCTCCGGTGCTTGAGGCCGTAACCACCGGCGCGGGTCCAACCCCAATACCCATCGAGACGCCGGCCGCAAAAACACCTACGATCCGAACAAGCCCGCAAATCATACCGCCGCCTTCGCCGCGCGAAACTCAACCAGTACCAACCGAACCGTCTCAGCGAAGGGCCGCGACAACCGCGCCTTCCCGTTCACCTTTCGCCACCTCTGTGCTCGGTCTGAATTTGTCGATGGAAGAATTGCAGGCGCAGGAGGCTGCGCTTGAACAGGAATTTTCGGCGCGTTTTCGCCGCGCTGTGTCGGCCACGCGCGAGACGCTTTCCGAAAGACTCGATACTGTTTTCCAGGGCCGCAAACAGATCGACGAGAATCTTCTGGACGAACTTGAAGAAGCTTTGATTGCGGCGGACATCGGCGTGGCCACCACCCAGCACATTCTGGAAACAGTTCGGCGCGGAGTGGCGCGCAAACAGATCAACGATCTCGAGGCGCTGAAAGCGGCGATCAAAGATGAGTTGTTGAAAATCCTGCGGCAGTCAGAAAGCCAGGGCGTCGCTTCGGAGACGAGTGTGCCTGACAACGTTTCGCCTTACGTGATGATGATAGTAGGCGTTAACGGCGTTGGCAAAACGACTACCATCGGCAAACTCGCCCAACGAATCAAGGCGGAAGGAAATGAGGTGTTGATTTGCGCGGCCGATACCTTTCGTGCTGCGGCATCCGATCAGCTTGCCATCTGGGCCGAACGCACCGGGGTGCCATTGATTCAACAGAAGCAGGGAACTGATCCGGCGGCTGTCCTGTTCGATGCGCTGAAAGCATCGAAGGCGCGCGGTTCTGATGTGCTGATTGTGGACACGGCAGGACGGCTGCATAACAAATCCAACTTGATGGCCGAGCTTGAAAAGATGAAACGCGTTGCGGGGCGGGAAGTCGAAGGTGCACCGCACGAGACGTTGCTGGTCGTTGATGCCGTTACCGGCCAAAACGGTCTCGAGCAAGCGCGGCAGTTTCTCAAGGTCGCGGGCGTTACGGGCATCGTATTGACAAAACTCGATGGTACCGCGAAAGGTGGCATTGCAATCGCTATCGCCAACGAGCTTAGCCTGCCCATTCGTTACGTTGGCATCGGAGAGAAGGTTGACGATCTCGTCGTCTTCGATCCGGAACTTTATGTGAACGGTTTGTTTGAATAGTAGGACAGACATTCCTGTCTGTCCCTCTATTCAGCCCTTGTACTCTGAACTGCGACAAGGACAGACAGGAATGTCTGTCCTACTAATCCCCATGCAACAAACAATAGCAACAGCCGAGGGCCGTGACGATTGGACCGAGACGGACCACCGCTTGATGAACCGGGCGTTGGAGTTGGCCGCGAAAGGCGTGGGCCAAGTGAGCCCCGGTCCCTTAGTGGGCTGTGTGATTGCTGGTCCAGAGGGAGAGGTTGTCGGCGAAGGGCTGTATGTTTACGAACAACTAAAGCATGCGGAGACTTATGCGCTCGAGCAGGCTGGAGCGCGCGCGCGCGGCGCAACTGCTTACGTCTCGCTGGAGCCGCACGCGCACCACGGTCGCACGCCTCCTTGCACGGACGCCCTCATCAAGGCAGGCATCGCTCGCGTGCTCGCGCCGATTGAAGATCCGAATCCGAAAGTCTCCGGAAAAGGTTTTGAGCATCTGCGTTCGGCTGGTGTGGAAGTCTCGGTTGGCTTGTTGGCTCGCGAAGCGCAGAAGCTTAACGAAAAGTATTTGCATTTTATGCGCACCGCGCGGCCGTTCGTTCATTTGAAACTCGCTCTTTCGCTGGATGGAAAAATCGCCACCCGCACCGGCGATTCGCGCTGGATTACCGGAGCTGAGTCGCGAGCCCGAGCTCACCAATTGCGTCACGAATATGACGCGATACTCATCGGCGCAGGCACGGCGCGCGCAGACGATCCGTTACTCACAGATCGTTCCGGCAAGAAAAGACGAAGACCGTTGATTCGCGTGGTGCTCGACGAAGCGCTGACAACTTCAGGAGATTCGCGACTTGTGAAAACGGCAACGGAAGCGCCCGTCTTGTTCTTCGCTGGAAACTCCGTTGCGTCTGCAGAGTTTGAAGTGTCGGGAGTGGAGGTTGTGCGAGACGCAGCGAAGGGGCGCGACCTTTCATTGGTTCTGGATGAACTGGGAAAGCGTGAAATCCAAAGCGTGCTGGTTGAAGGCGGCGCAAACGTGGCCGGCAACTTTCTCGACGCGGGTTTGGTTAACAAGGTTACGGTCTTCATCGCGCCAATGATAATAGGCGGTGGTGACGCGCCCACCGCAGTTGGCGGCGCCGGCGCCGAGACCCTCGCGAAAG
The DNA here is from genome assembly GCA_036009285.1 of Pyrinomonadaceae bacterium. Taxonomy (GTDB): domain Bacteria; phylum Acidobacteriota; class Blastocatellia; order Pyrinomonadales; family Pyrinomonadaceae; genus PSRF01. The sequence continues at coordinate 3,612 of DASYMB010000038.1, forward strand.
CCATCGAGCTTCAGGATATTGTAGTCACCGCGCGAGGGCGAGACATCGAGTTCACAGGTTATCCCAGGCGCTTGTCAGAACCACCTGCGGTAGCGGGTGGGTGAGGTGTTGATGAGAAGTGACGCGGAAACACGGGAAAGCGGAGACGCGGAGACGCCAGCCCCGCGTGCCCGCGTCTCCGAATCTCCGCGTCCTTCGTTTCATCCTTCAAAACGCCTCGGCCAAAACTTCCTCACAGACCAAAGAATAATCGATCGCATCGTTGAAGCGCTTGAGCCGAAGCCCGACGAAACCATTCTCGAGATCGGCCCAGGAAGAGGAGCGCTAACGTCTTCTCTCGTGGAGCGCGCCGGCTCGCTGGTTGCGATCGAGTTTGATCGAAAGCTAATCCCACTGCTTACAGAAAAATTTGGTGCGCAAACGAACTTCAAGCTCGTGCAGAGCGATGCCCTCGTAACAGAGGTGTGTGAAGTCATTCGTCCGGCGACTCAAGCGCGAGTGGTTGCGAATCTTCCTTACAACGTCGCAACCGCAATTCTGCAGCGACTGATCGAGCAGCGTACTTGCGTTACGGAGATGGTGTTGATGTTGCAGAAAGAAGTTGTGGAGCGCATCACTGCGGCTCCCGGCTCCGCCGAGCGAGGTTATCTTTCCGTGTTTGTCCAGGCATATTGCGAGACTGAGAAATTGTTTGACGTTGCGCCTGGTTCATTTCGCCCGGCGCCGAAGGTTTGGAGCAGCGTCCTGAGGTTGATATTGCGACCGCGGCTTGCGATGGAAGTGAAGGACGAGAAACTGCTGTGGCAGATTGTCAGCGCCGGTTTCGCCCAGAGGCGCAAGACGATTCTCAATAACCTGCGAAACGCGCCCGTGCCGTTGGGAGAGATTGTTAAGAGCCACGGCGGAGCCAGCATCGTACTTTGTCAGGCGGAAGTTGATTTGCAGCGTCGCGCGGAGACACTCACCCTGACTGAATGGTCCCGGATTGCGCGCGTGCTCGAGTAGGTGTTCTACCAGCGTCCACACTGACGACATTTCCCTTGGAACCCATCTATGAAAACTGGGTCAGGCGAGAAACCAGCGCACGGACAAAATCCTTATCAATCGAGGAGTGGCAAAGGAATGTTAGAGAACGTTTCATTTAGATCCGTTAGGTTATCTCGTGATCTATCTGACTCGTGAGCGCCAGTACTCAGGTTTCCTATGGAGGTTTGCGACTGCGATGATAACGATCTCAATCTCAGACGGCTCGTAAATGATACCGTAAGGAAAACGTCGCATTTGACAACGTCGAATCGAGCCGCCTAA
>DASYMB010000039.1:0-21124 GCA_036009285.1 Pyrinomonadaceae bacterium
GTCTAAACGTAACTGAGCGCGCGCGGCAACGTTTGATCAGTTCGATCCGCATCGTGCAAAAGGAAGTGCGCGACGCGGAACGGGAGATCGAAAGCCTCACTGAAAAGCTCGGTCGGAAACGAATCAAAGTAGAGGATCAAAAAGAATTCAAACGCCGTGTTTTGCTGGCGAAGAAGCGGCTGGCGCAAGTCGAGATCGACCAGAACATCAGTCCCGTTGAAATAAAACGATCGCTGCAGGCGATCGTAGTTGGCGAGCAGCAGACCGGTCAGGCCAAGCGCGAGCTAGTGGAGGCAAACCTCCGCCTGGTTGTTTCCATCGCCAAGAAGTATACCAATCGAGGACTCCAGTTTCTGGATCTGATTCAGGAAGGCAATATTGGTTTGATGAAGGCGGTCGATAAGTTTGAGTGGCGTCGCGGCTATAAGTTTTCTACTTACGCGACGTGGTGGATTCGCCAGGCGATTACCCGCGCCATTGCCGATCAGGCACGCACCATTCGCATTCCGGTCCACATGATAGAGACGATTAACAAACTGATTCGAACGTCACGTTCCCTGGTGCAAGAGCTCGGCCGCGAGCCAACCAGCGAAGAGATTGCGCGGAAGATGGACATTCCTGTCTCCAAGGTGCGTAAGGTTTTAAAGATTGCCCAGGAACCTATATCGCTCGAGACGCCGATTGGTGAAGAGGAAGATTCACACCTGGGCGACTTCATCGAAGACAAGTCAATCCTGAATCCGGCTGACGCGGTAGTCGCTTCTAACTTGCGGGAAATTACGGATGAAGTTTTGGCGACGTTAACGCCGCGCGAAGAAAAAGTAATCAAGATGCGTTTCGGATTGGACACGACCGGTTCGGAGCACACGCTGGAAGAGGTGGGCCAGCATTTTGCCGTCACGCGCGAACGCATTCGGCAGATCGAAGCCAAGGCCCTTCGTAAACTGCGTCACCCATCGCGTTCCCGCAAACTCAAAGCTTTTCTCGAAAACACTCAAAGATAGTTTCGTCAGCGACAGTTGGCAGTTTGCTGGATTGGTCCCCTTCGCGTTTCCTTGCGGTAAGAGAAACACCTAAACCGAAAAAAAAGCAAAGACAAACAGCGGAGTAAGGTTAAAGCGCGTCTACTTGATCGACAAAAAGGTTCCGCTCTTCGCCGTGTGATCAAATTCGTAGCTGTAAGTAAAGCCAGGAAACTCGATCGGCTGCGTAAACTGCACGCGCACTTCCATTCGATTGTCCTGCTGTTGAGGCGAGATAACAGCGTCCGCTGGAATGCCGTAGTCCGTAGAATTCTTCACGAGTTGATCTTTGACCCAGGAGGCTGGTTTTCCCATAGCGACGGCGGTGTCAACATCGTGCTGCATCAAATCCTTGAGTTGATAGGATTGATAAGCAACAGGGATGAATTGGTAGCCGGCGTATGCTACGGCAGCAATAATCGTTATCACAATCAGGAACTTTAGACGTGCGCCGCCTCGTTCAGACGACCTGGCGTTTGTATTCATTAATAAACCTCAACGTCCGCTACTGGTTTCTAAAACCTCGCGCACCGACTTCCTTAAGAGCGCCGGGCTGATTTCTTTCCCGTCGACGATGCGTGGCTTTCCGATGCCTTCGAGAAGGACCCACTGTACCTGACCCGCCGATCGTTTCTTGTCTTCAGTTATCGCGCGGAGTAGCGCGCTTTCGTCAACGTCTTTCGCCGCGGGCAGTGGGCCACACAGGGATACCGCCTGGCGGAGCAATTTTAACTCCGATTGGTCTAGTAGACCTAGATTTTTCGAAAGCTCGCCGGCTACGAGCATTCCCTGGCCGACAGCTTCGCCATGGCGAAACCGCCGGTAGTTAGTGACGGCCTCGAGCGGGTGAGCAATCGTGTGACCAAAATTCAGAATCCGGCGCGAACGACGATCACGGCGTGCAGGCTCTTCGCGTTCATCCGCGGCAACGATTGATGCTTTAAACTTACAATGGGAAGCAATCAGTCGTTCTAAGTGCGCGGAGATCAAAGTTCCCCGATCGTTTAGGGCGTTAAGGAAGTCGGTAGTCTCCTGGAAGAGTTTCCGGCTACTCACAGCGCCCTGTTTAATGCATTCGCACCAGCCGGCGGTCAACTCACGCGCAGGTAAAGTTGCAAGTGTTTCGATGTCTACAACCACCGCGCCGGGCTGATGAAAACTGCCAACCAGGTTTTTTCCACGCGGCAAGTTCACGCCTGTTTTGCCGCCCACGGATGAATCGATCTGTGCAAGCAAGCTGGTGGGAATTTGAATGAAGCGAACGCCGCGCAAATAGACGGCCGCAGCAAAGCCCGTCAGGTCGCCAACAACACCGCCGCCCAGGGCCACAACTGCATCAGTCCTTTCCAGTTCAGCTTCACTAAGAAAACGAAGCGCCCTTTCGACTGTGCCAAGTGACTTGTAGCGCTCGCCGTCACCCATGAGCCAATGCGAAACTCCAAAACCACTGGCCTTGAAACTGTCGACGACCGCTGGGCCATACAGCGAGAAAACTTTCGCATTGGAAATTAGCGCGACGCGCTGCGCCTGATCACCGAGACAGCCGCGAGCAACTTCGCCCGCTTCGGAGAGAATGCCACGACCAATCCTTATTTCGTATTCGTGCTGTCGCGCGTTTGTGCGAACCTGCAGGCGGGGCAATGACTCAACTCCTGTCGTCGGACCAATCAGATGAAAATAACGCTACTGCCACCTGAGCCTATTGTAGTTTAAGGGAGCGTGCAACCGGCACTTGGCGAGTCGATGAATTGTAGTTGATTGAAAAGGTGTGCTGGAAAAGCGAATGGGCGCGACAAACGTGGGAGTACGTCGCGCCCATCCATATTTGTGGTCACTGTCCTCACCCCAGCAACCACTGAGACGGAGGATTCACCAACCGTCTCTTCTTGCCCCACAATATACATCGCAACGCGCGTGCCGTGCAAGACTCATCTTGTTAACAATTACGAAGCTACAAATTTGCTATTGTTCCTTGTAAGCGCCGCCCCTTGACCGCAGAAAGTTGAGCAGTCCACTCGCACAAACAACGTAATTTTTTCAAGGGTCAAGCGTAAAATTTTCACTGACGCGGGAAGGTTCAGGCTCCCAGTGTTTGCTGAATTACGCTTGCTAACGCGTTTGCGTGCTTCTCGATTTCGTGCTGGCTCTTGCCTTCGATCATCACGCGTGCCAGTGATTCGGTCCCGGAATAACGCAGCAGCAACCGCCCCTCGGAACCGAGTTCGCTTGCTATCGCGCGCGCGAGGTCTTGAATCGCCGGGACCTCTGCGAACGGCCGCTTGATCTTCACGTCGACGTTTACCAGTATCTGTGGAAACGTCTGAAAACCTTCGGTGAGTTCGTGAAGATCTTTTCTCTTTTCTGTCATTGCGCGCAGCAAGCTGAGCGTCGTGATCAAGCCGTCACCGGCAAGGCTTAACCGCGGAAAGATAATGTGGCCTGACTGCTCGCCGCCGATGCTCGCGCCGAGCCGCAACAGTTCCTCGAGAACATATTTGTCGCCGACGTCTGTTCGAATCAGGCGTATTCCCTCCGATTGAAACGCGATCTCGAGGCCAATGTTGCTCATCACGGTCGCCACTACCGTGTTTTGATTTAGCTCGTTACGCGACCGCAGATGCCTGGCGAGTACCCACAACGTTCCATCGCCGTTTACTAAACGCCCACGCGTATCGACGAACAAAGCGCGATCTGCGTCGCCATCAAATGCGACTCCAAGGTTTGCTCGGTTCTTGATCGTCTCAGCCTGAAGCGCCTCGGTATGCAGAGAACCACTAGCGAGATTGATGTTGCGACCGTCCGGCGCATTGTTGATGACGGTAACGTTTGCCCCGAGCCGTCGAAATAACTCAGGACCGACATCGGAAGCCGCGCCATTCGCGCAGTCGAGCACAAGTCGCAGCCCGCCGAGCGACATGCCTTGACTGATTTCATCGGACAGGAAATCGAGATAACGATTCTGCAGCGCCGCCGCCTCACCGTTATCGGTTGCAACGTTTGGGTGATCGGCGGGGTTCGCGGCCGCGGTCTCCGCTCGGGAAAAAACGTCGCTCTCGATGAGGCGCTCAGTCTCTTCGTCCAGCTTACGTCCCGAAGGCGCGAAAATCTTTATGCCGTTATCGCGATAGGCATTGTGTGAAGCGCTGATCACTACCCCCGCGTCGGCAGGCAAGGTGCGAGCGAGGAACGCAACTCCGGGTGTGGTTATCACGCCCGCCGATTTCGTTTCGGCGCCGGCTCTCGACGCGCCCGCGACCAGAGATCGTTCCAGCCAGTCACCTGACTCCCTGGTGTCTCTGCCAATTACGATCAGCGGCGCACGCCCAAGTTTGTCTTTGAGGCGCGCGGCAAGCGAGGCGCCGACGGTCTCTATCGTTGCGGCATCGAGGGGAAATTTTCCGGCCTCGCCGCGCATGCCATCCGTGCCAAAAAGTTTCTTCATCAAAAAAGGGAAATGAGTGATTGAACTACAGACGAGGAGCGAGCTTGATAAGGCCGGCTAAGTAGGGCGCCCGGTCGGCGTCGGCAAATCTGAGATGGAGGTCGCCGCGCTTCCTTTCGGCAATGTCAACATGAATATCCACCGTGGGGTCGAGCAATTCGATCTTCGGGTCAGGAATGTTTATCTCGACACGGGAGAGATTGAAATCCTCTTTCCTGCCGTCCAACGAAACCGTTTCGGTTACAACTTTGCGCAGAGCATTTACCCGATCGGCTGGCCCGCGCACCCGAACTTTTGCCGGGCTGGCACTGACACCGGCGACTTCAAAGCCCTCGGGCAGCTTGCCTTCAAATTTAACCTCCACGTCAACCGGCGCATCAATGATCGGCTCCAGCCGAATGGGAACACTGCCGGGATGAAAACCCTGAATCTTGACGTCTTCCTGCAAATCCATCTTTACGCGATCGAGCGTCAGCTTCAGAATTCGTTCTCCCGGTTTCTGATCGCTCAGATCGACAGTAGCGACCAAATCGCGTGGTCCAATGCGATCGAGCTTGTCTCTACTTCCGGTGAGAATCACATCAACAGTGCCGGGCGGTTCGTTGCTTATCTCAAAGCCGTCAGGCCGTAAAAAATTCAACTGGACACCGGAGACGCGCATAGTCATTGGCTTGTTTTGGCCGGTGACAGCCAGCCAGAGGACGACCGTTATTGCGAGCGCGAGCAGTTTCAAACCCCAGTCCTCGAGAAATACTTTGCGCAACCATCGTTCCGCCGGAGTTGGGATCCGCGGGATGGGGGTTGCTTCGGTATCTTCTATGTCTTGAAAGGGCATAAACAGATTTCAGATTCCAGATCTCAAATTTCAAAAAATCACAAATGCAATCCACCGATTACGCAGATTACGCAGAGTCAACCGATTACGCAGAGTCCACCGATTTAAGATGCATTTGATAGAAAGGAGTCTTGACCGCTGATTGTTCTCGGTTCCATTTTTCAATCTGTGTAATCTGCGTAATCTGCGGATTAACGTTCTCTTATCAAACCTCAGATCGAAGCTATCTCCTCGGTATCACCGTCGGGTTCTCCCGGGGTCCCCATCTGTTTTGTTTTCCCGCGTTTCGGCGAAACCTCAAGTGCCTGGGAAATTGCCGCGCGGAGTTTCGGAGCGTCCAGCCCACGCTTGATCTCCCCGCGCTGAACGATTGAAATCAGTCCTGATTCCTCCGAAACGACCACCGCCACCGCGTCAGTATCTTCAGTTACGCCAAGTGCCGCACGATGCCGCGTTCCCAAATCGCGTGACAAGCGCGGATTCAAAGTCAGCGGAAGAAAACACGAAGCCGCGGCAACTCGATGACGGCGAATGACCACCGCGCCGTCATGGAGCGGCGACTCCGGATTAAAAATGCTGACCAACAAATCGTAGCTGAGCTCGGCATCCAGTTTTACGCCCCCGTCGATGATATTTTTTAGTCCGATGTTGCGTTCAATGACAATCAAAGCGCCGGTCTTGGTAGACGCAAGCGAAGTCGCCGCCAGAATCACTTCGTCATAAACGCCTTCGCCGAATTGGCCGAGGTGCCGGCGCGTAAACGGCATGCGAAAACGATTGCCAAAAGTGATGAGCGCCTGGCGAATCTCGTTTTGGAACAGGACGATTATGGCGACGCCGATGTAAAGCAGTGCGCCGCGCAGGATGAACGCCAGTGTGGCCAGGTCTTGTCTGACTGCGAGCCAGTAGAGGAGGGCAAAAACTCCGATGGCGGCGGCCATGGGAGCGGCGCGTGTTCCCCGAACAAGTTTCAAAACTGCATACACAAGCAAGAAGACAAGAATGACGTCCGCGATATTGCGGGGCTCACTAAGCCTTCCCAGGTACTCCGTGTATGGCAGTATTAACAGCATCTCTTAATTCTAAAATCCGGATTTGCGATTTGCGATTCAGAAGCTGCAATTTAGTTTCACCAACCGTAATCGAAAAACCTGCGGCACGATCAGCCAACGTGTTCCGGAACACTCTCGCGCCTGGTGCTGTGACTCTCGCGCGCGGTTTCGAGAAAAATCATTTCCACTTTCGGTTCCGCTTTCCTGATCAAAGCCTCGATCTCTTCATTCGTTTGTTCAATCTCATCGGTTGTTAGATCGTCCCGCAGGTTTACGTGCGCGTTGATCAGGATTTGCTTCGGCGCCAGATGCATCGTCAGTAGTTCTATTACCTTCACCACATTCGGATGGCTTTCAATGGCCTGCCTGATTGCTTGCAGGCTCTTCGGACTGGCAGCCTCACCAAGCAGCAGCCCGCGCGAAGTGCGCGCCAGCACGAAAGCAACTATCGCCAACACCACGCCGATGAGTATTGAAGCGAGTCCGTCCCAATATGCTCCAGCGCCCGGCCCGGTGTGGTGTTCGGTGAGATATAGCCCCACCGCGGCGATGACAATACCGACCAGCGCCGCCGAGTCTTCAAAGATTACCGTCTTCGCGGTTGGATCTTTCGACTCGCGAAGATATGCAAAGAACGTCAGACCTTCATGATGCGCCTCTTTGATTTCCTGGTAGATCGCCAGCGCAATTGAAGCGCTTTCCAACAGAAACGAAATGGCGAGTACCCAGTAAGCCCACTTCAGATTTCCCGGAGCGTGTGGGTGATTTAGTTTTACTACACCTTCGTAAATTGCATACGTCGACCCAACGCCGAAAATAAAAATCGCAGCTATGAAAGACCAAAAGAAACGCTCTTTTCCATAACCGAAGGGATGCTTCTCGGAAGCCGGGCGCTTGTAAAACCGCAATCCGAGCAGCAAAAACACCTGATTGGTGGTGTCCGCAATCGAGTGCAGCGCCTCGGCCATCATCCCCGAGGAACCGGTGATAAGCGCGGCCGCGAGTTTTAGAATCGCAATTACTGCGTTGGCAAAGAGCGCACCGACTACTGCCAGCATCAAGAAATTCCTTGGGTTGTAAAATGGAAAGCTCCGCGAGGATTATCGCGAAAAAATGAGACGGTGGCAATGATGATTAGGTTGCTGTGTAGGAATTTCCTGAGGGCTGCGAAGTTCAGACTGAAGGTGGTGATACTCTGCCGGGTAGTTGCGGTGGAGTAGAGTCGCCTTCTTTATACCCGCGAGTGAAGGCGATGAGGATTGAAGGTGTTGCCGCGCCGACGTTCAGCGCAACTATTGGGTTATCGAGTTTATATCCAATTGCCAGGCCGCCGGCCATTATGGATAGGAGCAGACGGACAGCCCAAAACCCTTTACGTCGGTAACGTTCGGGCCTCCTTATCATTGGTCCGTGATAAATCTGGAGCAGGGTTATCAGCTCAACTGCCGCACTACCGCAGAAGCCCCAAAAGAACCTCTCGGCCGGGTCCATTATGATCTCACTTTTACAAAGCTGGTTTCTTGCTTCACTGAGCCTTCTGTGGCGCGATTTTGAGGGCTTACGACTGTAACGTTCCCAAAATATTCAACCAGCGTTCTTAGCGGCGAGTTAAGCACACGAGACTTGAAGATGTAGCCAATCAGGAATGCTGAAACGAGAGTAACGAACGACGCCTGCGAAAAGGCGCCGATAAGAGTTTCCACTGTGTGTCCAAAGTTGTCCCAGTTCATGTTTGCCTCTCACCTACAGGGCTTATACACAGATTGACTAAGAGAGGCAATGACGCAGCGAATCAGAGAGACTCCTACACTTTGCCAAAATCCTTGCCTGAGCCGGACTTCGGCGATGACTGTCCGTGCCTGCGTTGTTTGGCTCTCATTCCCGCGAGCGAACTTTTGATTTCGGGCGTCGCTTGATCTTTCCGCTTTGCAGAAAACCGGCCAACTCTCCCCTCGCATTTACTATAGCGAGAGATCCCAAACCGTTTTCTTTCATCACTGCTTGCGCGGAATCGAGTGTCGTCGAAGGTCCAACAAAAAAACTCGGCGCCACCGGTCGCATGACGGCCTGGACACGCGTTGCCGGCCAGCGCTCTCGCGGAAGAGTTTTCAAATCTTCGAGTGACAGTATGCCGTGAAGTTTCCCGCCGACAGCCACGGGAAAAGTTGTTTGCCGGTGCAGCGGAAGAATGTCGTCGACTAATTTGGTGATCGTTAGTCCCGGCTCAATCGCGAATGGCGGCGACATCGCATCAGCGACTGTTGCAAGTTGGACCTCAGGCGCACTCCTAACAACTTTTGCCGCCGTATCCAGCAGAAATAGTCCAACCAGAATCGACCATCCACCCATGAAGTAAGGCTGAGACGGCCTCCAGTTAGGCGCGACCAGAATATAAATTCCAAACAGGATAAGCACGCCGCCGATCAGCACGCCGCAAATGCCGGCCTTGCGGGTTGCGTCAACGATATTTCCGCTGCGCCGCCAGAGCAGGGCGCGCAGCACGCGGCCACCGTCAAGCGGGTAGCCCGGAAAGAGATTGAAGAGCGCCAGGAGTAGATTTCCGGAAGCGATCAAAAAGAAGACGACGACCGTTGCTTCGTAGTTTCCTATCGCCGCGATCTTGGCGCCGGCGAAAGCGAGCAAGGCAAACAGAAAGCTGGAAGCCGGACCCGCGAAGGCAATGCGGAATTCCGCGCGTGGATTTTGCGGTTCAGTTTTGAGACGGGCCAGACCGCCGAAAGGATGAAGCACGATCTCTTCAATCTCAATTCCTTCCGCTCGGGCCATCAAGGCGTGCGCGAGTTCATGTCCAAAGACTGACAGGAATAGCCCGGCCGTTGTGATTAGCCCGAGGACCCAGGCTGTGACATAAGCGTGCGGAGGCAAGCGAACATTTCCGACCTGGATAGCGTGGTGTTGTAAGTTGCTCGCAATCAGCCAAACGCTAAGCGCGACCACCGCAAACCAGCGATAGTCTATGCGGACGGGAATGCCGTAAACGCGCGCAATCGTCAGTTGCCGTTTGAAGAACTCAGGAAAACCCATAGCTAAGAATAAACCGCCAAGACGCCGAGATGTTTTGGAGTGCGGTGACCTGTCACCGCTTTGGTCGGCTGCGACCTGTCGCAGCCTTTGAAGATTGAACTTGCGGCGGGAAGCGGCGTCAAGGCGCCGCGGGCGAAAGCGGTGACAAGTCACCGCACTCCAAAAGCTTGCGTTCCTGGCCGTTATTAAGGTTGATGCAGAAGTAGAAACTAGAAAGCGCCGCTGGCGCGCTGCCAATCAACTTCCCACAAGATAACTGGTTGCTCGCGATTCTTGACGGTGATTGGTTCGCGTGGTTGCAGCTTGTAGCGGCTGCGGGCGGCCTTTGCGGTCGCATCGCTGATCAGAATCTCGCCGCCTTTCGCGTTTGATTCCAGCCTCGAAGCGGTGTTTACCGAATCGCCAATCGCGGTGTATTCAGAGCGGCGCTCGGAACCGATGTAACCCACCGTCACTTCTCCGGTATGCAGACCGATGCCGACGCCAACTTCAGATAGACCTTCCTCGCGCAGCTCCAGGTTGATGCCGAGCAGTCGACGCTGCATTGCCACCGCGGCGTTCAAAGCATTGGACGCGTCTTCGGGAGTAGTAGTGGGCGCGCCGAACAGCGCCATCAAACCATCGCCGAGATACTTATCGAGCGTTCCGCCGTGAGCAAAAATAATGTCGGTCATGGCTGAGAAATATCGGTTCAGCAAGCCGACAATTTTTTCCGGCGGCGCGTGCTCGGAGATGCTCGTGAAGCCGCGAATGTCAGCGAAGAGGATAGTGATTGTCTGGTTAACTCCGCCGAGCTTGAACGACTCGGGATTCTCGAGCATCTGCTTGACGACATACTCCGGAAGGAAGCGACTGTAGTTTGCGCGGGCCACTTCCTCGCGCGCCAGACGCTCATGCGCGCGCGCGTTCTCCACGGCAATCGCAGTTTGCGCCGCGACCGCGCTGATCAATTCGAGGTCGTCGGGCTTGAAGGCAGCAAACGGATCCAGCCGATCGGCATAAATGGCGCCGTGAACTCTCGACTCGCCAACCAACGGCGCGCAGATAGTGGAACGAACTCCCTGCGACACGATCGAATCAACGCCGGCGAATTCTTCGTCCGAGGCCGCGTCCTGCGAAAGCAGCGCCACTCGATCTCGCATTACTTTTCGCGTGATCGTGCGACCGATCGACAGCTTGCGCGCATGGTTATTCAAACTCTCATCGCGAGCGCGCATGGCAATCGGATTCAGCTTCACATCCTCGGGATTTTCCGTGCCGTTACCTTCAGCCAGCAGCGCCACCACTCGATCAGCGGGCGTGGAGCGGAAAATAACGTCAGTCGCTTTGGCAAAAATAGCCTCGAGATCAAAAACTGACCCGAGCGTCTTACTCATTTCGTAAAGCGCGGAAAGTATGTTTGCCTTACGTTGCAGCGCTTCGAGCACTTTGTCCCGAGCCGGGCTGGTGGCGGTAGTCGGCAGGCTTTCGCTCGTTTTGTGCAACACGGTCTGCATAACGTCGTTGGCAGAGACCACTAGCTGAGTATGGCCCAGCGGCTTGTCGTCGTAGCGCACATCGGTCGTGCGCTCTTCGGCGCGTTGTTCAAACCGCAGCGTGCTGGCGCCGATCGTTACGCGATCGCCGTTCTTCAACTGATACTCGTAATGCGCGCCGCCATTAACGAATACTTTGTTGGCGCTGCGACGCAGATCACCGTTAATAACTGAGCCGTCTATCAAAGTGAACGAACCGTCTTCAGCGGGTTTAATATGCGCGTGATAGCGCGAGGCGCGCGGGTCATCCAAAACCACAGTGTTGTCCGGCGCGCGGCCTATGGTGCAGGTGGCCAGAGGCAGGAAACTATATTCCCATTGGCGGCCGCTGGCGTCGGTGATCTTCAGGAGTGCCATGACGAGTTAACAGGATTTCTGAATCAGCACGAGGCTAGTGTCGAGAAAAACAAACTCGGGAGACGACGTTCACCTTTGTTCGTCACGATCCTAGCATGGTTTAGGTGCGGCTACTAAATAGGCCCGAGCAAGCGATACTGATTCAGTTTGAACTCTGTGCATCCTTTGTGTTGCTGTGTCTCAGTGGTGGATCTTTATTAGCGATTGCTCACTCAGGGATACAGAGAACACAAAGGATGCCACAGAGAAAACCAAACTAGGGGAGTTTGGGCGCGCGACAACAATAGCGCGATTTAGTATCATCCTGATCTCCTCGTAAACCTGATCCGCGAGATTGCCTTCATGAGTAGCATCACTCGCTACGCAATTGTTTTAGCCCTCGGCTTAAGCTGCGCCGGTCTCGGCTCGGCGGTCCCTTGCCAAACAAAGACAACGAAGAAAACGCCCACGAGCAGCGTCTCAGGCCGCGTTACCGTTCACGGGAAAGGCCTGGCCGGGGTTGTCGTCGGCATACGTGGTCTAAATGGACCGCTGCCCTCGATCTCAGCGCTCAAAGCCACCACGGACGCTGACGGGAATTACCAGATCGTTGAAGTACCGGCGGGAAACTATCAGGTGTTTCCGATGGCGCCAGTCTACCTAATGCTCGATGCGGTTAGAGGCCGAGGCAAGATGCTCCTGCTTGCGGAAGGCGAGAACGTTCAAGGCGTGGATTTTTCACTCGCACGCGGTGGAGTGATTACTGGAAAAGTCACGGATGCTGAGGGGCGGCCAGTAATCGAAGAACAAGTGACGATTTTGCCCGTCGATCAAAACAGTCAACCGCTTCAGATGGCCCAGATGTATGCACCGGGCAACTCCGGAATGCAAACAGACGATCGCGGCGTCTACCGGCTTTACGGCCTGGCCGCCGGTCGCTACAAGATTTCTGTTGGGTTCGCTGAAGATAACCCTTATGGAAATGTGGGTTTTGGACGCGCGGCCTACAGGCGAACTTTCTATCCCGCTGCGACCGATCCGGACGACGCTAAGATTATCGAAATTACTGAAGGCTCTGAAGCGAGAAACATCGACATTGCGTTGGGAAGAAGTCTGCCGGCTTTTTCAGCGAGCGGAAGGGTCATAGACGGCGAAACCGGCCAGCCCGTAGTGGGCCTCAGGTTTGGCGTGCGACGAGTGGTCAATGACGGCGATGCGCCGATCATGAATGGAATCATCTCCGCTTCAAATAGCCTCGGCGAGTTTCGGCTTGAAAACGTGATGCCCGGAAAATACGTGGTGTTGGTAATGCCGCAACCAGGCAGCGAAGTGCGCGTCGATCCCGTAGCTTTTGAAGTGATCGATCAGGATGTAACCGGCCTGCTTGTAAAAACTGTCAGAGGACTGAGTGTCAGCGGGACTCTGGTCCTGGATGGCACTTACGATAAAAGCGCGATGCAGAAGCTAACGCAGTTGCGACTCTCAGCCTTCGTACGCAGCGACAGTGAAAGCTCCATTTTTGGACAAGAGTCATCGATTGGTCGAGACGGAAGTTTTCGCATCGGTGGTCTGGCGCCGGGAACTGCAAACTTTATGCTTGGCAATCAGGATCGCCGCCCGCTCGTGAATTTTGCGGTCTTGCGTATCGAGCGCGATGGAATTGCGCAGCCGGGCGGGCTCGAGATCAAAGCCGGTGAACAACTGACAGGCGTAAAGATTATCGTGATTTATGGAACCGGCTCGATTCGTGGAGAAGTGAAAATTGAAAACGGCCCGTTACCTCAAGGCGGTCGCATTATGGTTTGGATCAGAAAGCCTGGCGACACTACTTCAAACTTCAGACCCTACAGCCTCGACTCGCGCGGACATTTCCTGATTGAGGGTGTAGCAGCCGGAACATATGAGCTAAACGCAAACGCAAACATTCCCGGGCGACGCGGGCAGGTTTCCACTAAGCAAACGATCAGTGTGGCGGAAGACGCAGTTATCGACGTGGCGCTCAGCCTCGATCTCAAGTCTAATCCGGGGCAAACGCCTTAATCGAAAGCACGGACGCGCTCGCTTTGCAGTGGTCGATGGGCCAAAGATGAATCGACTCTCACTATTTAATCGAACCGCTTCCCGGCTGTGTAAAGCAGGCGAGGCCGCCGGCAGTGTTAGTAAACAAAAGTTCGCTAACGTTTTGTTACGCTTGCTCGCCGGCTCTTCAATGTTGCTGGCGCTGGGCATGGTGGCGCAGGCACAGGACGACGAGAGAAAAAATGCTTCGCCATCGCCATCGATTGGTGCGATCACGGGCCGGGTCGTCAACGACAATGGACAGCCTATTCCTCATGCGACTATTTATGTGAGCGCGCCTTCGGCGGTAGTTCAATCGCGTGCGAGCATTACCGACGACGGCGGAAACTTCCAGGTGCGCGGGCTCGATGCGTTGGTTTACACGATGAACGTCTCGGCTCCATCTTTTGTCACCGCGCCGCGCGACCCCGAGAGCCCGCCCTCCTACTATCGGATCGGCGACTCGTTGACGATTAATATGATTAGGGGCGGCGTGATTACGGGCACGGTTACATCGCCAACCGGCGAGCCCGTCGTCCAGATCGGAGTGCGGGCCATCCTTGTTCGCGATGCGAATGGGAAGTCGCGCGGACCCGGCCGATTCGCAATAGACAAGTTAACTGATGATCGCGGCATGTATAGAATTTATGGCCTCGCGGCCGGCACCTATTTGGTTTCCGCCGGCGGTCGCGGCAATTATGGTTTTTCAATAAATGCTTACGATACGGACGCGCCAACTTACGCACCCTCTTCGACGCGCGACGCGGCCGCGGAGATCACCGTGCGCGCTGGTGAAGAGGCGAGCGATATAGACATTCGTTATCGTGGGGAACCCGGCCACGCGATCAGTGGGTTTGTAAGTGGACCAGTCTCGACAAATTCTTTTTCCGGAACCAATATCACTTTGACGCAGGTCGTAGGCGGAGTTCCGCAGATTAGCTCGTTTTCTTTTCAACCAGCGAACACCAAGGGCTTCGCTTTCTACGGCGTTCCCGACGGTGATTACGATCTGATTGCCCAATCATCTTTGGGTATGGGTGAGGCAGTCGCTTCGGAGCCGCGACGTATTACAGTCAAGGGCGCCGACATAACCGGAATTGAACTTACGGTCAAAACACTCTCGTCTATTAGCGGTCAGATCGCTCTGGAACACTCAAATGCGGTTGAGTGTAAAAACAAGCGCCAGCCTTCCTTTTCCGAAACTCTGCTGGTGGCCCATCGAATCGAGAAGAACACGCCCAGAGAGCCACTGGCATTTCCCAATTTTTTCGCTCAAACATCACCCAACCAGGGCGGTGATTTTGTGCTGCGTAATCTTGCCCCCGGCCCGCGCAATTTGAGTGTGCGGTTTTTTGCGAAATACTGGTATCTGCGTTCAATGGTTCGTGAAGCCGCTCCGGCTTCGCGCGCCGTCGGAAAAGCGGCAGGGTCACGGAAAACTGACGTCGCGCGAAATGGAATTAGCTTGAAGTTTGGCGAGCGCATTAGCGGAGTGACGGTGACGCTCGCGGAAGGCGCGGCCTCGCTGCGCGGAGCGATCAAACCAGGAGAAGGAGAAAGCGTCCCGGCGAAACTTTACCTGAACCTTGTGCCGGCCGAAAAAGAAAGCGCTGAAGACGTGTTGCGATTTTTTACGGCTCCGGTGCAGGCCGATGGAAAATTTGCAGTCAGCAACGTAGCGCCCGGGCGCTATTGGGTGCTGGCTCGAATTTCCGCCAACGACGAACCGCAGTTTGATTCGAAACTGCGCGCTCCGGAAGAAGCCGAGACGCGCGCGCAAATACGAAGAGAAGCCGAAGCCGCCAAAACTGCGCTCGAGTTTAAGCCTTGCCAGAACGTGTCTAACTACGAATTACCATTCGCTAAGCAGAAGCCTTACCGTTAGGGAGGGCTCGTTCAAGGTTACTGAAGGCTCGTTCAAGATAACTGCGGAGCCCTCCCTTATGGTCGGGCTTCTGCTTGAAGACTGCTTCGAAATCGACAATGTGCGCCCTCGCACTCTTGATTGCGAATATCACCAATAGTTGAAAGTCAAGGCGGAAAACTGAAACAGGTTGATCCGTATTTCACTTGAAAAACTTATTCCTGTGAATCGCTTGACGCTTAGCGATAGCAGTTGCTAGACTCGATTCACTTACCAATTAGGGCCCGGCGCTTTACTGCGTCGCTCGGATTTCCCCCAGACCCGCGCGTGCGGCGCAGTCTGATTTTTCAAACTCAATGGAGGTGCTGCGGTGGGCTTCAAAGTCGGCCAGAAGGTTGTTTATCCAAATCATGGTATCGGAACCATCGAGCAGATTGAACAGAAGCAAATAGGCGCTAACTCACTCCCTTTCTATACGCTTCGGCTCGCTGCTAATAATTCCCTCGTACTGGTTCCCGTTTCAAATGCTACAGAAGTCGGTCTTCGGTCTCCAATCACTTCGGGTGAATGCGAGATGCTTTTCAAAACGCTGGCAGACGATTTTTCGTTTCCGGCTAACGATTGGAAGGATCGCTTTAAAGACTTCTCCGAGAAAATGCGCACGGGTGATATTTTTGAAGCCGCGGACGTACTCAAACATTTGACTTATCTCAGTCATCTCAAGCCGCTCTCCTTCCGTGAGCAAAGAATGCTTGAGCGTGCTCGCTATTTGGTGATTTCGGAGTTAGCGGCGGTTTGCCGCCAGCCGGAATGCAACATCGAGCCGCGGGTGGAACAAGCTCTGGCTCGCGCTTGCACGAAGCACGATCGCCGCCCAGCCCGCGCTCGCGCCGCCGGCGCCGCCGCCGGTCACTGAATACCCCGACCTACGCGGTGCGGCCGCGTGGGAAGCGGAATTCGCTTGCAGCGCTTAGCTTGCAGCGGCCTAACCTCAATCAGCCCGAAATCGGCGAACCCCTTCGTTTGGCTCCCTCGAGTCTGCAGCCGCGGTGTGTACCGGCGCTGCCTTCCTCGCGTGCTATAATTCCGGCCTTGTTTCCGCCTACACCCATGGACGAATCCGGCAGTTATCTCACCCCTGGTTTTCCCGAGAGCGCTCTACTCGCCACGCTGCTGCTATGATTTCACTCCTAAAACTGAGTGCCATCTTCTTGCTCGTCGGGACGAACGGGTTTTTTGTTGCGTCGGAATTCGCCCTCGTGTCGGTTCGTCGAGCGCGGCTGGAAGCGCGCGCCGCCGCCGGCAGCAGAAACGCGCGCGCCGCGCTTCGTCTGCTCGATAATCCGACCATCTTCATCTCCGCGGTGCAATTCGGCATCACCCTCGCTTCACTCGCGCTGGGTTGGATTGGCGAACCGACGGTCGCGTCAATGCTAGAGCCGATTGCCTCAAGTATCGCTTCGGAAGGACGCGCGGGTTACGTGGCCCACCTGATGGCAATTGTCATCGCCTTCTCGGCAATCACGTTTCTGCACATCGTGCTGGGTGAGTTAATGCCCAAGATGATTGCGCTGGATCGCGCGGAGCGAATTGCGCTTTTTTGTTCGCGCCCGCTGGAGCTCTTCGCGAAAACGTTTAGCGCCCCACTGTGGATCTTCAACTCAGTTGGTTCGGCCCTGGGCCGTCTTATTGGTTTGAAGTCAACCTTGGATCACGCCGCGGTTTACACTGAAACGGAGTTGCGCCAGTTGATCGACGTGGCGCGCGATAGTGGCTATCTGCGTGCTGAAGAACGCCGGTTGATTCATCGCGTATTTGAATTTTCCGATACGCTGGTGCGCGAGGCGATGGTGCCGCGCACCGAGATGGCGGCCATTCCCAGCGATAGCTCCCTGGGGCAAATCACGAAGGCATTTCAACAGTATGGCTATTCGCGCCTGGCAGTTTATCGGGATTCGCTCGACAACGTGTTGGGCTTCATACACAGCAAAGATGTGATGCCTTATCTGCTTCATCCTGAGAAGTTCAAGCTTGAAGATGTGTTGCAGCCGCCGATCTACGTGGTCGACACCGCGCGCCTGGAAGATGTTTTGCGGCAAATGCAGAAGGCGAAAGCACACTTCGGGTTCGTGGTAGATGAACACGGCGGACTCGAAGGCATCATCACGCTTGAAGATTTGCTCGAGGAAATCGTGGGCGAGATATCGGATGAACACGATGAAGAAGTGAATGAACAAATCGTGCCTGCGGGCGACAACAAATACATTCTCTCCGGCGGGGTGGCGGTCCGCGATCTTAACCGCCGGCTCAAGCTTTCACTTCCGGAATCTGAAAAGTACACCACGATCGCCGGCTTCCTGATGACGGAGGCCGGGCACGTTCTAAAGCCGGGCGAGAAAATTAACTACAACGGAATTCTCTTCGAAGTTGACCGCGTCGAGAAACGTCGCGTGATAAGTGTGAAGTTGGAATTGCCTGCCGGTCCGAAAACCTCTGATACTGAGTCGAGTGAAGGCGCTCGTGCCGATGGTTGATTCAGTGCTTTTGGCCGGCCAATTTGATTGCTTTGGCTTAACCGATGGTAGAATTACAATGCTAATAACTACAGGACAAGTTCAGAACGGAGCAATTGAAGTAGATCATAACTCCTTGCTTGAAGGTGCGAAGTTCACGATTTTAGTCCACGAAGATGACGAGACTTTCAAACTTAGTGCTGACGAGGAGGCAAATTTACTGGCCGCCGTGGCTGAAGCAGAACGAGGTGATGCATGACAACTAACATAAGTATCAATCACCTCAGCCGCGATGAGCGGCTTGCTCTAATTCAGGAGCTTTGGGAGAGCTTGGCTCCGACTCAAGGCGAGTTGGCTTTAACCGGTGCCCGACGAGATGAGCTAGATCGCCGTTTGGACGAAATGGATGTTGATACTACCCTCGGCATTCCCTGGGATCAGGTGCTCAAACAAATCCGTGAACCCGCGTGAGCCTGCCAATCGTAACTCGTCCCCGGGCTGCAGCCGAGATCGAGGCTGGGTATCGAGGTTAGCGCATTCCAAACGAGATCCAAAAGGTCTCGAAGTTCCTTCATTGAGAGTGGTAGATTTTGTCTCCAGGTATTTTGCCGCCCTGAATGATAGAGTCTTCCGCAAAGTTTGCACCAAACGTTTTGGAAAGCCGAGATACATATGAGTTGGATTGAAGCGATTCACGCGCGCGAGATTCTGGATTCACGTGGCAACCCCACGGTAGAAGCGGAAGTTACTTTGGTTGGCGGTGAAGTCGGTCGCGCGGCGGTGCCGTCAGGCGCATCCACCGGCGAGCACGAAGCTGTAGAGCTGCGCGATGGCGACAAGAAGCGTTATGGCGGCAAAGGCGTTCTTAAAGCCGTGAAGAATGTTAACGAGATCATCGCTCCCGCAATCGCCGGGCTGGATGCACTCGATCAAGCGGAGGTTGACAGCGCGCTGATTGACCTCGACGGCACGCCGACAAAGGCAAAGCTTGGCGCCAATGCGCTGCTCGCCGTTTCAATGGCGACAGCTCGCGCCGCCGCTGCTTACCTGGAAATTCCTCTTTACAAATACCTCGGCGGTCCCAACGCGCGCACGCTCCCAGTGCCGATGATGAACATCATCAACGGCGGCGTGCATGCCGATAACAACGTCGACTTTCAGGAATTCATGATCGTGCCGGTTGGGGCCGAAAGTTTCAGCGAGAGCCTGCGCATCGGCGCCGAGATCTTTCACACCTTAAAAGCGGTACTCAAGCAGAATGGTTACGCTACCAGCGTGGGAGACGAAGGCGGCTTTGCTCCTAATCTCCGGTCTAACGAAGAAGCGATCGAGACCATCCTCGAAGCGATTGCGCAGGCCGGTTATGCTGCCGGCAAAGACTGCCTGCTCGCGCTTGATCCGGCGGCCAGCGAGTTTTACGACGGCACGTCGTATGTATTCAAGAAGAGTGATAAGCGCGAATTGTCGAGCGAGCAGATGGTCGAGTTTTGGAAAGTATGGGTTAACTCCTATCCAATTATTTCAATCGAAGACGGCATGGCTGAAAATGATTGGACCGGCTGGAAGCGTTTGACCGATGAGCTGGGAGAGCGCGTGCAACTCGTCGGCGACGATCTGTTCGTGACCAACACCGAATTCCTGCGCAAGGGAATCGAACAGGGCGTCGCAAATTCCATCCTGATCAAAGTAAATCAGATTGGAACTCTAACTGAGACTCTGGATTGTATTGAACTCGCCAAGACAAACGGACGCACCGCGGTCATCTCGCATCGCTCTGGTGAGACTGAAGATCCTTTCATCGCCGACCTCGCCGTAGCCACTAATGCGGGCCAGATCAAAACCGGCTCACTTTCACGCACCGATCGGACTGCCAAGTACAATCAACTGCTGCGCATTGAAGAAGACTTGCGCGGCGCCGCTCGTTATCCAGGCCGCTCCGCTTTCAAAGTGGGTCTCCTTGAAACCAGCCAAGCAAAACGGGCTTGAGAAATATTCGGTGGATAAATGAACTTATCTGACGTCAGACACCTTTTTGATTACACCGAGTGGGCCAACGATCTTGCACTCACAGCGGCGGCGGAACTCTCCGACGAAAATCTCCGACGCGACTTCAGTATTAGTCATAGCTCCCTCTTAGGAACTCTATTGCACATGGCAGGCGCCGAATGGATTTGGCTCGAGCGCTGGAACGGGCACTCGCCGCCAGGAAAGGACGCCTGGTCGCGCTGGAAAACTGACTCGTGCCCTGACGTTGCTACACTGAAGCAGCACTGGCGCGAGGTCATCGATCGTCGCGCGCAATTCATTGCCGAACTCGACGAGTCGCGCTTGTTGGCAGAGCTGTCGTTCACGCTTCTGAGCGGAGACGCGAGTTCGATGCGTCTGGTAGATCAAATGCAACACGTCGCCAACCATGCGACCCTGCACCGCGGACAAGTGGTAGGCATGATGCGCCAGCTTGGCATTGCGCCCCCCTCCACCGATTTATTGTTCTACTTGCGCCGCGAGATACCCGCATAAGTAGCCCGAGCATAATTTCATTCCGGCAATCTATGGTCCAATCCTGGAAGCGTGGCGACTACTCGATCAGCACAGATCGCTCGCGTCTTAATGTCGAGCTGATTCACAACTTTCTCTCGCAGAAAACGTACTGGGCGATAGGCCGTGCGCGTGACGTCGTGCAGCGCTCGATCGACAACTCGCTTCCCTTCGGCCTCTACAAGGGAACCGATCTGGTTGGCTTCGCGCGCGTCGTCACTGACTATGCGACGTTCGCCTGGATTGCCGACGTGTTTGTGTTACCTGAGCATCGCGGCCAGGGTCTCTCGAAATGGATGATGGAAGTGATTCTGTCGCATCCGGAATTGCAAGGTTTCCGCCGTTGGGTTTTGGCAACTAAGGACGCGCACGCTCTGTATGCGCGCTTCGGCTTTATCCCACTGCATCGTCCGGAGCGTTGGATGGAGCGTCCGGATCCGAATATGCAGGAGCGTCCTGATTACTGGAAGAACGATCTTTCGAGCTAGCCCGTGTCACAGCGTAAAGCAAACTGTTAGTTTGCTGGAGTAGACGGGCCTTTTCAGGCTGAATGCATTGAACCGAACGCAAACTAACAGTTTGCTTTACACTGTCTCGGGGGTCACCGATTGGATCAGAAACGCGGTCCACTGGCATTAATCATCATTGATGGTTGGGGATATTCCCCGCGGCGCGAGGGCAATGCAATCGCCCTCGCGGCGA
Source organism: Pyrinomonadaceae bacterium (assembly GCA_036009285.1). GTDB lineage: Bacteria > Acidobacteriota > Blastocatellia > Pyrinomonadales > Pyrinomonadaceae > PSRF01. The sequence goes on from DASYMB010000039.1 coordinate 20,943, forward strand.
CGCCTTACTACGATGAACTCTGCGAGAACTATCCGCACACATTGCTGGAAGCCTCGGGTACTCGCGTGGGTTTACCTGCCGGAGTGATGGGCAATTCCGAAGTGGGCCATTTGAATATCGGCGCGGGACGCGTGATTCGGATGGACGTTTCGCGGGTCGATCACGATATCGCTACCGGAGAG